>NZ_JANFYZ010000022.1 GCF_024460775.1 Desulfovibrio desulfuricans
CCGCGAAAATTCTTTTCGCTTGCGTTTCCGTGAACCGTTTTCCCTTGTCGCGAAGGGGGAAATTGCCTTAAAGCCCCCCGCAAGTCAAGCAACAAATGTAAATTTTTACAAAACAATCCATTCATATCTGCGCAAACTGGCCAACAGCGCGGCTTTCAGCCTACTGTTCCACAACCAGACGAGCGCCCGTGCGCAGGTTCTTTTCGTCCACGCTGTTCCAGCGTTTCAGATCATCCACGCTCACATTGTAGGTGCGGGCAATCTTCCACAAAGTATCATTGGCCTGCACTGTATAGGTGGTTTTGCTTGTTTTGGCGGCCTTGGCGGGCTTGTCCTTATCTCGATCCTTGCCGAGATGCCCATCAGGCCCGGCAGCCACAGGCCGCCCAACCGCGGCCACTGCCTGACCACTACCCTGGCCACTTTGACTTCCGCCCTGCACGGGGATGCGCAGCACAGCGCCAGCATGCACCTTGTGCGGATCGGAAATACCGTTGCACTGTTGGATATCCTGCACGCTCACACCATATTTGCGGGCCACAGAGCTGAGAGTTTCGTCCGCCCTCAGGGTGTGCTTTGGCCCGTCATTGGCGGCGATCACCCGTGCGGAGGGTCCCTGCGGTTCCCGGCTGGCTGCCGCGTTGCCGGGCTTGCCCGCCTTGGCCTGCCCCTTGGCCGGCTTGGCATCCAGAGCCGCTACCGCCTGGGCAGACATGTTCACCGAGCGCGGAACCAGTACCGTTTCGCCAGCCTTTAAATAAGGATTGCCCGGATTGGCCGCCCGTAGCGAAGCCACGGACACACCGCAACGGCGGCTGATTTTGTCCCATGAGTCAGCGCTGGAGGCCACCGTACTTGGAGCCCAGCCCGCGTAAGGCGCACACTGGGGTGAAGACAGAAAGGCCTGAGCCGCACGTTCCCGGCTTGCCGGTACATATATATATGTAGTGCGGCTGGTGTCGGTCATGGGGCGCTTGTGGTGCCTGTTGAATGCCGAAAACTCATCCATATCCATGCGGCAGGCGCGGGCCACGCCCGCCAGATCCGTGCCGGGTTTTGCGGTCAGGCGCAGCACGCCCGGTGCATTGTCGGGATGGATGGGATCAAAGCCAAGCTGGGGAAGATTGCGCATGATCTTGGTCACAGCCAGATAGCGCGGCACATACTGCTTGGTTTCGTCGCGCAGCTGCGCCTTGTCGTCCAGCATATGGTTGCGCGACTTGATTTCAAAAAAGTCACGCCCGCCCGTTCCCTGCTTGGCGCGGCCAATCTTGCCTTCACCGGCATTGTAGGCCGCGATGGCCGTGGGCCAGTCGCCAAAGTCGCCATAGAGTTTTTGCAGATAGTCTGCCGCAGCCTCGGTGGATTTGAAAGGATCAAGCCTCTCGTCCGTCCACCAGTCCTGATTCAGACCATACTTTTGCCCGGTATAGGGCATGAATTGCCAGGCTCCGGCGGCCCCGGCTGGCGAGCGCACTTCGCTTCGATAACCGCTTTCCACAATGGCAAGGTAGGCCAGGTCTTCCGGCATGCCTCGCAAGCGGAACACGCGCTTGGCATAGGCAAGGAACTGCTCTGCCCTTTTTGATGATGCGCTCATGGTGGGGCGGCCCTTGCGCAAAAAGTATTTGTACTGGCGCGTTACGTCCGCCATAGCGCTTTCGGGGATGTTTTTGTCCACCTGCCCGGTAGTGTTGAGCGCGGCGGTTTCACTGGCCGTCAGCGGCGGAGAAGTGTCTTCTTCCGGCACAGACATCGACAATCCCCCTCCGGAGTCGCCACCCTGCCGCGAGGCGCAGCCCCCGGCAAGCAGCAGACAGCAGACAACAGCCAGAAAAAACAGTCTTGCCATTGCCGATCCGTTCCTGTTCGATGCTGCAACCATTGTTCCCTCCCCTTTTGCCGCCCCCGGCTTGCCATCTGCCGGGAAGATGCGTACACAGCCGCCAAGGGCTGTCTGTTCCTTCCCCGTGCGCGATGCCACGGCATGGACTGCCAAAAGCCCACACACGTGCGCAACCGCGCAGCATATCGCATAAATATTTCTAGCGGGTTCTTGCCCGCACAATCCTCTCCAATCACTCAGGCCGCACGGCGGCCAATGCACACAGCCCGGAGGCGCATATGCATAATGAAACTGAACAAGCCCCGCTGCTGCCGGGCCTCAAGCCCGTGCTGGAACTGCTTGCCAGCGAACCCCAGCGCATCGACTGCGTCTTCTGCAAAAAAGGCCTGCGTGGCCCCGATGCGCAGGAGGTGCTGAACCTCTGCCGTCAGCACAACGTGCGCTTCAGCCTGGTAGACCCGGTGGCCCTTGACCGTCTGTGCCGTGGCGCTGGCGGTCAAACTGCCCAGGGGCGTCAAGGCCGTGACGGTGTTTCCCATCAGGGCGTTGTGGCCCGTCTGGCCGCCACCGGCTTTACCGAACTTGCCGATCTGCTGGCTGCTGCTGCCGATGCCCCCCTGCCCCTCATCGTTGCCCTTGACCAGGTGCAAGACCCCGGCAACGTGGGCACAATCTGCCGCACCCTGTATGCTCTGGGCGGCGCGGGCATCATTTTGCCCCAGCACAACAGCGCCTACCTTGGCCCCGCAGCCCGCAGGGCCGCTGCGGGCGCACTGGAGAAGCTGCCCGTGACCCGCGTAACCAACCTGGGGCACGCCCTCGACAGCGCCGAAGAAGCTGGCCTGACCATTTACGGCGCGGGCGGTGAAGGCCCATCAAGCCTCAATGCCTTTGATGAACCCATGCAGTTGCCTGCCGTGCTGGTTCTGGGCAATGAGGACAAAGGCCTGCGGCCCGGCGTCGCCAAACGGTGCGCCCACATGCTGCGCATTCCGCTTGCCCGCACCTTTGACTCACTCAATGTGGCGCAAGCCGGTGCCGTACTGCTGGGCCTTGCCGCAGCACACAGGGCAAAAGATTCTGCATCGTAGGGCAATTTCTGCTCAGCAAATCCCAAAGCAAAAAGCACGCCAACATAACTGGCCCTTTTTGCGCAGTTCAGACAAGCTCTTGACAGCATAAAAAAGGAAGTGCGGCCGCACTTCCTTTTTTATTGCAAACAAAATAACCCTAAACTTTCTCTAGATTTTTATTAGATAGATTTTATACATTACAGCAATCGCATTACAGACGCGAAATACAGTTATACTGCTACTGGCATCAGACTCAGAACATCTACAACAACATGATACCAGCCATTGTTGCACGCGCACCTGTGCCAGACAGGCAAGCAAAACCCCGCTGAACGCAAAAAACCCGCCCCAGGCCAGTGTAGCGCGCTGTTACGCGGCTGGCGGAGCGGGTTGTACGCGCCGATAAGGGCGACCCGTGAGGCAGTCTTTACCGGATATATGTAGGGATATTGATGAACACGTCACGGGTAAAGGTAATCATGCGCTCCATGAGCCAGGGCAGGGCCAGCAGCAGGGCCAGAAACATGCACACGATCTTGGGGATGAAAGTCAGGGTCATTTCCTGAATCTGGGTTGCCGCCTGAATAACGCTAACAACCACACCCACCCCAAGACCCACCCCAAGCATGGGCAAGGACATCATCAAGCAAAGTTCAATGGCCTGCCGGCCAAAACCGATGACGAAATCTGGGGACATGGGCGACTCCTGAAAATTGACGGTGTACGAATCTTTCCAACCCTTAGGCAAAAACCGGGCCAACGTTGTGCGCAACGCACCGGTCAGAGCAGGAAGCTGTTCACCAGCGAGCCGACCAGCAGATTCCAGCCGTCCACCATAACAAAGAGCAGCAGCTTGAAGGGCATGGACACCATCATGGGCGGCAGCATCATCATGCCCATGGCCAGCAGTACGCTGGAGATGACCATATCCAGCACCAGAAAAGGAATGTAGATGAGAAAGCCGATGGTAAAAGCGGTTTTAAGCTCGCTGATGACATAGGCGGCGGCCAGCAGCATGGTGGGCACTTCCTCCTTGCTGCGCGGCGCTTCCATCTTGCTGATGGAGTAAAAGACAGAGAGATCCTTTTCGCGCGTATGTTTGAACATAAAGGTACGCAAAGGGGCCTGCGCCCTGTCGAGCGCCACCTTGTAGTCGATCTGCTCGGCCAGATAGGGCTGCAGGGCGTTATCATTGATCTGCTTGCCCACGGGGTACATGATGACCACCGTCATAAAAATGGCAAGGCTGGCAAGAATCTGGGTGGGGGGCAACTGCTGCACGCCCATGGCCTGCCGCAGAAAGCTGAAAACAATGATGATGCGGGTAAAACTGGTGACCGTAAGCATGATGGCCGGAGCAACGGAAAGCACGGTGAGCAGGAAGAGAATTTCCAGCAACACCGAAACTTTTTCCGGCGATTGCGCTCCACCGGCCAGGGTGAGCTGCATTGTGGGCATGGCCAGATCCTGAGCCGCAAGGGCCAGAACCGGCATAAGGAGGATGAAGAGGCTAGCTGCCGCCAGCGCCGCGACGGGCTTCTTCCATGATCTGTTTGAAATCGGCGTTTTCTGGCTCATGCTGTGCCTGCTCCTCTGTCAGAAGGGTAATCTGCTGGTCGGTAACGCCCAGCAGCAACCTTCTATTCAAGAAGCGTACCACCATCAAGCCTTTACGCGGCCCAAGCGGGAGCTGGGCCTCCATGACCAGGGCATCGCGCGGAAGCGCCCCCGGACGCGGCAGAAAATTGAACTTGCCGAAACGGCGGGCCAGCCATACGGCCAGCCACAGCACGGCCACCAGCAAAAACAGAATGCCCACGGCCTGTATGTAGCTGCCCCACGAAAAGGACGACTGCCCAAGCGTTGAAGCCGGTTCCGCCAGCGAGGCAGCGGCCTGCTCCGTAGCAATGCCCACGCTTTGCGCGGCCTGCGCGGCCATGTCCAGCCCGTGCAGCATCTGCTGGGCTGCGGCAGCAACTGTCTGCTCCAGCCCCGGCGGCACCGCTGCCGCAGACCCTTGCGCGCCAGAAGTGACCACACCGCGCACGGCGCTGCCCGAAAGGCCGCCATCCGCGGCGGCCAGCAGCACAGGCAGGCTAGCCAAGCTGCTTCACCCTTTCAATGGGACTGATGATATCGGTGAGGCGCACGCCGAACTTCTCGTTGATGACCACGGCCTCGCCGCGCGCCACCAGCTTGCCGTTCACAAATACTTCCAGCGGTTCGCCAGCCAGCTTGTTCAGCTCCACCACAGAACCCTGACCAAGCTGCAGCAGTTCGTTGATAAGCAGACGGGTGCGCCCAAGTTCGGCAGACACGTCCAGCGGAATATCCAGAATAAAATCCAGCTCCCGCTTGAGCTTGTTGTCCTTGGGCTGACGGGCCATTTCAGTCATGTCCTGAAAATGCGCGTCTACCGGGTGACCGCCAAGCCCTGCCCCTGCACCGCCAAAGGAAGTCGGCCCCTTGTCTTCTTCATCCTGCGCCAGGGATTCAGCCCACTGGGCAGCCAGAGCTTCTTCATCCAAACCGCTGCCAGCCGCACCACCAGGCGCAGCATCAGCAGCAGGCGCAGCGGGTGCAGCGGGTGCAGCAGGTTCTGCCGCATTGGCTTCATCTTCCAGTTGCGCGGCCCACTGGGCCGCCAAGGCTTCCTGATCTTCCTGCGACATACGTCACCTCATTCTCTATTCCAACATGCTCACCCGAACATTCGGGCGGCATCGCGGCAACGGCGCGCCCCGCAACGGGCATGGCTGCCAAAAGCCTCTATCAGAAACCGCGTCCGCACAAAATCAGCTGCCAGAGGCCGCCAGGGGCTGAGTTTCCGCGCTATTCCACGACAAAATCGGTAAAATATACGCGTATGACCCTTTGCGCGCCCAGAATCTGGTTCAGCCGCGCGGCCACCTCCGCCTTCAACAGCACCTTGCCGTCAGGCGTGGAGATATCGTTAAACGTCTTGCCCGCCAGCAGCATGATGATGGCATCTCGGATACGCGGATTGTTGGCCTGCAATGCAGCGGCAACGTCCGCATTGACCTCGACCTCCATCCCCAGCTTGAGATACCGCCGCCCCGAAGGGTCGGAAATGTTCACGGTTATGGGCGGCAATGGCAAAACCTGGCCACTGCTGCGCGGCAGATCGCCCTGCCGTTCAATACGTCCATCGCCCGCGCTGCCTGCGGCGCCAGAACCGCCTGCCCCGGCCTGACCGGATGCGCCGCCGCTGGCGCCGCCAGAACCGCCTGCGCCTGTCTGGCCCGCCGCGCCCTTGCCTGCGGTATCCGCAGATGCAGATTCAGCAGGCGCAGAACTTGCCGAAGACGGCGTGCGGATGAAAAACCACCAATAGCCGCCAATGCCCGCGCCACTCAGAGTGATAAGCAAGATCGCCAAAATAATGACGATGCGCTTGGCCTTGGAGCCCTTCTTGGGGTTTTCTGCCTGCCCTTCCGGCAGGGCCTTTGATTCTTTTTCTTTGGCCGCCATACCTACTCCACCGCTATTGTGGGGTCATGAATGCGAACCGCTCAAGTCATTCCGGTCTGCACGTCATGTAGCAGACTTTGTGCCAAAGCTGTTCACACCTTGGCAGGACGCGGCCCGAAAATATCCGTACCTATGCGCACCATGGTGGCCCCTTCGGCCACCGCACCTTCAAAATCGCCGCTCATGCCCATGGAAAGCTCGGACAGGGGCAGGCCAAGGCGGGTGCTCAAGGTGTCGCGCAATTCACGCAGCCTTGCAAAATGGGGCCGCGCTGCATCGCCCGCATCAAAAACCGGGGGCAGACACATGAGGCCCTGCACCTCAAGGTGCGGGCAATGCTCAAGAACATAATCGGCCAATTCCGGCAAATCTGCAGACATCACACCGGATTTTTGCGATTCGCCCCCAACATTCACCTCAAACAGCACTGGCTGACGCGCTCCGCCCTCCGCCAGACGCCGCTCAAAGGCGTCCGCAAGCTTGCGGGAATCAAGGGTATGCACAAGACTGAAAGCCCCCGCCACCAGCGGAGCCTTGCGGCTTTGCACATGACCGATCATGTGCCAGCGTATCCCGGCGCACTGCGCTGCTGTGGCCGGGTCTGCGTTCAGGTCCTGCCTTTTTTGCAGGGCCTCCTGAACGTAGTTTTCGCCAAAATCAATCTGCCCGGCGGCGGCCACCTGGGCCAGGGATTCCGCCGGATGCAGTTTTGAAACGGCAATAAGCCTCACGCTTTCGCGGGGGCGGCCAGCCGATGCACAGGCCGTGTCAATGCGGTCGAGCACCCGCGCATAGCGTTCGAGCAACAAGGTATCGCCCATGACTACTCCGCCATCAGGCCCATCTCGCGCAGGAAGGCGGCGTCTTCAGTCCAGTGCTCGCGCACCTTGACCCAAAGCTCCAGATGCACCTTGCCGCCCACCAGATCCTGAATTTCCTTGCGGGCCTCAATGCCTATCTGCTTGATGGAAGCGCCCGCACGGCCAATAACCATGGCCTTGTGCATGGGCCGCCCCACGTAGATGACCGCGTGGATCACAGTCTGGCCGCGTTCTTCGTCTTCCTGCCAGCTTTCCACGTCCACAGCCACGGAATAGGGCACTTCCTGACGCAGATGCAGGAACAGCTTTTCGCGCACGATTTCCGCAGTCATAAAACGCATGGGGGCCGTGGAAATCTGGTCTTCGGGGAACTGGGCCTGAGCAACGGGCAGCTTGGAACGGATAAGTTTTGCCAGATCCGGCAGGCCGTCCCGGTTCAGGGCCGAGGTGGGGAAAATTTCCGCCTTGGGCCACATTTCGCTCAGACGGGTCAACAGCGGCAGCATGCGGCTTTTGTCCGAGAACAGATCCACCTTGTTGACCACCACAACCATGGGCCGGTCATCGTTGGAAAGCGCCCTGGACAGCGGCTCAAGGTCGCGTTCCAGAAATTCCGGATGACGGATGTACAGGTGGGCGTCAAGCACGGGCATGATGACTTCGGCCTGGGCAAGGCTCTGCCACACGGCCTGGAGCATGGTTTTGCTCAGTCGACCGCGCACCTGGGCAAGGCCCGGCGTATCCATAAAAATAACCTGGGCGTTCTCGTCCGTAAGGATGCCCACAATCTGATTGCGCGTGGTCTGCGGCTTGGGGGTGACGATGGTCACCTTCTGGCCGAGCAAGGCGTTCAGCAGGGTGGATTTGCCCGCGTTGGGCGGCCCCATAAGCGCGACCCAGCCGCAACGATAGTTCTGATCCGACATTCTTTCTCCCGGCTGGAAACATCCAGCCTCTACCGCCGTAAACTTCGACGGGAAATTTTCTGGCAATTTTGCAGGGCGCGGGCGCACTGGCACGACAAAGGCCGCCCTATGCGGGCTAACATCTCAAAGAAATTGCGCTTCCGCGTTCGGGCGGGCATGGATTTGCGCACCTGCCCGGCACACTCAGAGTAAACTTTACTCTAGAAACATACTATAACTGGCTTTCTGTCCCACATCCGCGCTTCGGGGTCAAGACGCAGGGCATTGCCCCAACCCCGGTACAGGCCCCAAAACGGACATAGACGGGCACAGGAGTTGGTGCAAAAAACGGACGAAAAAATCGAACGAGGGGACAGCACCTACATTGCCCTTGCCGCCGAACACCTCATCATTATTATGCTTCTGCCACGCCCCAAACAATGGGGCATTTCACAGCCCGCCGCTTGACTACAGGCGCGCCAATGCCTACTCTCCCGCCCATGTTCAGCCTATTTACCTATATTGCACTTATTGTGGGCGTTAACTTCGCCTTTTCAGTCACTCCGCTCATCCAGTTGCCCAATGGCGATATGTGGGCTCCCCTTTCGCTCATCGTCGGCTTTATTTTTGTGGTGCGCGATTACGCGCAGCGCCGCGTGGGGCATCATGTGCTTTGGGGCATGCTGGTGGGTTGCGTGGTCAGCTGGTTCATGGCCAGCCCGCAGCTTGCGCTGGCCAGCGCCGCGGCCTTTGCCGTGGGCGAACTGGGCGACTGGGCGGTATACACCTTTACCCGCCGCCCGTTTTCGCAGCGCATTCTCATTTCAAGCCTTGTGGGCGCGCCGCTGGACAGCATCGTATTTCTGGGCATGATCGGCATTGCCACGCCCTGGTCTGTCATTACCATGAGCCTGAGCAAGCTGGCAGGATCACTGCTTGTTTTCTGGCTGGTACGCCGCCGCGAGCAGCGCGAATGCGGGCTGGAGCACATCCAGGCATAGCGATTGACACCGCAGGGCATGCCCGGGCGGGCACCGCACAACACATAGTTTGAACCCGTGATCGCTGGATCACGGGTTTTTTGTTATTTGGGGGCTTACCGTATAGACTCTGCCTCAAGCGGCATTCCGCACGAGGGGGATCAATGGACAACAGACCTGAAGCCAGACAGACCGATGCCGAACTCCTGCTGCAACGCCTCGACAACGCGGGCCTCATGGAATACGTCCGGCTGTCGCAAAAAACCGGCAAAATACTCTGGCTCAACTTTCTGTCAGGTATTGCCAGAGGGCTGGGTTTCAGCATTGGCGCATCGTTGGTGCTGGCCGTTCTCTACAAGATACTGGCCCGCATCATCAGCATGAACATCCCTTACCTTACAGAACTGCTGCAACAGATCATGAACATGGCCAAGGGGGGCTGACTGGCTCTCACGCCTCCCCACCACAAAAAAAAGGAAGGAACCGTAACGCTCCTCCCCTTTGTATGACTGGCAATCGCCCGACCTACGAACCAGCGGCGGCGCGGGCGGCTTCGTCGGGATACAGGGCCGTAATTTTCGCCAGAAAATCCATATAGCGCCCTTCCACGATGGCCTGACGCGCGTTGCGCGCCAGATCGAGAAAATAGGTGAGGTTGTGCAGGGAATTGAGCCGGAATGACAGCAATTCCTGGCTGGCGTACAGATGCCGCAGATAGGCGCGCGAAAAATTGCGGCAGGCGTAGCAACGGCAGTTGGGATCAAGGGGGCCGTCATCCTCGGCAAATTCGCGCCGTTTGATGTTGATCTTGCCAAGCGACGTGTAGAGCGTGCCGTTACGCGCATTGCGGGTGGGCAACACGCAGTCGAACATGTCCACCCCGGCATGGATGCCCGTGGCAATGTCCAGCGGCGTCCCCACTCCCATGAGGTAGCGGGGCTTTTCGCCGGGCAGCAGGGGCGCTGTGTGGTAGAGCAGATCATACATCTTGTCTTTCGGCTCGCCCACCGAAAGCCCGCCAATGGCAAAGCCGTCAAAATCCATGGCGCACAGTTCATTTACCGAGCGCTCGCGCAGGTCTTTGTAAAAACCGCCCTGCGTGATGCCAAACATCAGATTGTGCGCCGAACCGGGCGGATAGGCATCCATGGCGCGCTTGGCCCAGCGCGTGGTCAGGGCCAGAGATTTTTCCGTATAGGCGTAATCCGCGCCAAAGGGCACGCATTCGTCAAGCACCATCATGATGTCTGAATTCAGGTTGCGCTGGATTTCCAGCACCTTTTCAGGCGTAAACAGATGCTTTGAGCCATCGAGGTGCGAGCGGAACTCCACGCCTTCCTCGCGGATCTTGCGCAGCGAACTCAGGCTGAATACCTGAAAACCGCCGCTGTCCGTCAGGATGGAGCCGGGCCAGGAGGCGAACTTGTGCAGCCCCCCGCGCCGGTGCACAAGCTCATCGCCGGGGCGCAGATAAAGGTGATAGGTATTGCCCAGAATGATGGGCGCGCCAATGGCGGCCAGATCATCCGGGGCAAGAGCCTTGACGGATCCCACGGTTCCCACGGGCATGAAGATAGGCGTGGGGATAGTGCCGTGAGCCGTGCGCAGCACCCCGGCGCGGGCCGCGCCGTCGGTGTGTTCAATGGTAAATACGGATTGGGACATGCCGCGCAGAGTAGCCGCAAGCGCCGCCCTGCGCAAGAGGGGGAGCACGCCGCATCTTGAGCAGATATCCGCCGATTCCGGCTCAAAAAATTATGGTTTGCGGCAAAAGCCGAGCGATGCAGCACGGCTAATTGTTGTGCCTTGGGGGCAATATTGTTAAGGTTACCCCCTTTCATTAAAGGGTGTTGCGCGCAAGGGCCGGGGCCGTTGCGCCGGGGGGCCGCAAAGGACGGCGACCCTTCGCTGCCGCCATGCGCGGTGCGCGGACAAACCGCGCAAAATGTCCTTCAGCAAAGTTCAAATGAGGGAATTCCCTGTGAGCGATTGCACGTTTTCACCATCGCTGTGCCACATCGATCTGGCCGCCATCCGCCGTAATTTTGGCCGCATGGGCAAGGCTGAAAAGCTTATGCCGGTCATCAAGTCAGACGCGTACGGCCACGGCCTCTTGCCTGTGGCGCGGGTTTTGTCTGATGCTGGCGCGCGGCGCTTTGCCGTGGGAACCGTATCAGAAGGCATGGCCCTGCGCGAGGCTGGCCTGCGGCAAACCATTGTGCCGCTTCTGGGCGCGCTCACCGATGTGGAATGGCAGGGAGCGGCCATGCAGGGGCTGACCCCGGTGGTGGGCAACTTTGACCAGCTTGAACGCGCCGCCGCCCATTGCCACGCCGGGCGCATCCTGCGCGTTGCCATAAAGTGCGAAACCGGCATGGGCCGCCTTGGCTTTTCGCAGGAAGAACTGCCCCAGGCTATCGACCGGCTGCGCAACATCCCGGGCATCTCTCCGGCTATGGTCATATCGCACTTTTCATGCGCCGATGTGCCGGAGCAGGAAGCCTATTCACAGGACCAGATCAAGCGCTTCACCGCCATGTCTGACGCGCTGCGTACGGCATTCCCCGACATTGAGCGCTCGCTCTGCAATACGGCCGGCACCATAGGCCGCCCCGAAGGGCATTTCGAGGTGTGCCGCCCCGGCATTTCGCTCTACGGCGGCAATCCCTTTACGGGAACCTCATGGGAAGGCAAGGGTGCCGCGCTCGGTCTGGAATGGGCCATGAGCGTCAGCGCGCCCGTTATCGAGGTACGGCAGGTGGCCGAGGGCCGCAGCGTGTCGTATGGTCGGCTGTTTACGGCGCAGAAGCCTGCTACCGTGGCGGTTGTTGCCATTGGCTACGCCACTGCTTTCAACCGCTCGCTCTCAACACGTGCCGCCATGCTCATCAACGGACGGCGCGCCCCCCAGGTGGGCCGGGTGTGCATGGGCATGATCATGGCCGATGTCAGCGATCTGCCGCCCGTGCGCGTGGGCGACACCGCTTGGCTTGTGGGCGGCCCCGCCGAGGCGGGACAAAAAGCGGTGACGCCGCAGGACATAGCGGATGCGCTGGGCACCATTTCGTACGAAGTGCTGTGCCTCTTTGGCGGCATGAACCCGCGCGTCTACGCATAACCCGTTGCATCCCCCTGGCAGCGCAGGCTTTCAGCCTTCTGAAAATTTCGGCTTGACAGGCCCATTTGCCGGAAGTATAAGACTCGTTCCTTGCTCGCACCCCGTGTGGCGTGGGCTGCCAATCCAAAAGGAGAATACCAATGCGGAAATTTGAAACCCTGCTGCTCCTTTCCCCGGAGCTTTCCGCCGACAATCGCGAGGGCATCATCACCGCCCTTACCGCGATCATCGAGCGTGAGAAGGGCGTCATGGTGGAAGTGGACAATTGGGGCATGCGCGACCTCGCCTACCCGGTTCGCAAACTGATGCGCGGCTTTTATGTGCGTCTGGTGTACCAGGCTCCTGCTGAGCTTATCGCTGAGCTGGAACGCAACATTCGCATCACCGACGGCATCTTCAAGTTTGTGACCGTCAAGTTGGCCGACGAAGTGGCCGGGGAGGTTGCCTAACATGGCTTTCAAGAAGAAATTTGCCCCGCGCCGCAAGTTCTGCCGCTTCTGCGCAGATAAAGATCTGCCCCTGGATTACAAGCGCGCCGACATCCTGCGCGACTTTATCACAGAGCGCGGCAAGATCATTGCCCGCCGCATCACTGGCACCTGCGCACATCACCAGCGCCTGCTGACCCGCGAAATCAAGCGCGCCCGCCAGATGGCCCTGCTCATCTACACCGCGACGCACGATTCCGGCGTCAAGAAAAAGAGCACCATTTAAGGAGGCGCACATGAAACTGATACTTCGCGCCGACGTTGAAAATCTCGGCAGCCTTGGCGATGTGGTTGAAGTGAAAGCTGGTTATGGCCGCAATTTCCTGCTCCCGCAGGGTCTGGCCATGGTTGCTTCGCCTTCCAACCTCAAGAGCTTTGAACAGGAACGCAAAAAGCTTCAGGCCCGCATGGATGCCGTGCGCGCTGATGCCCAGGCCCTCCAGGCCCGTCTGGAAGCCCTGGAAGTTGTTATCCCCATGCACGTGGGCGACAACGACAAGCTTTACGGCTCCGTCACCACCACCATCATCGGCGACGCTCTTGCCGCTCTTGGTGTGGAAGTTGACCGCCGCCGCATCCTTATGGATGCCCCCATCCGTACCCTTGGTGAACATCCCGTTCGCGTGCGCCTGCACGCCAGCGTGATCGCCATGGTGCCGGTGAAGGTCATTTCCGACCATCAGCCCATCGAAGAAGAACCCGCACCTGCTGCGCCCGCTGAAGAAGCCGAGGCAGCCCAGTAGGGGTTTGCGTGGTTTCCCGGAACGATAGCAATTCCGCCCCCGGCCACGCGGCCGGGGGCTCGCCTTTTGGGCAGGGCCGCAACAAGGATGGCCAGTCTCGCTCTTCAGCGCACAGCGCGGAAAAGGCCGAGGCCGACATTCTGCGGCGTGTGCCCCCCCACAGTGTTGAAGCCGAACAGGCTGTGCTCGGCGGCGTTTTCATGCGCCCCCAGCTCATGCACTCCATCGCAGACCAGCTCACTGACGAAGATTTTTACCTGCCCGCGCACGCCACCATTTACAAGGCGTTTCTAGAACTTTACCGCAAATCGGCCCCCCTCGACCTTATTGCCACTGCCGAGCAGCTCAAGAGCATGAACGCCCTTGAAGAAGCCGGCGGCGCGGTCTATCTGGGCGAGCTGGCGCAGGCCGTTGTTTCTGGCGCCAATGCGGAATACTACGCCACCATAGTTCGCGACAAATCCTTGCAGCGCAGCCTGATCAACGCCTGCTCTGGCATCATAGTCAACTGCTACGATGCCACGCGCGAAGTCGGCGAACTGCTGGATGAATCCGAACAGGCGGTTTTTTCCATTTCGCAGCGCACCTCGGGTAAGGATTTTACCCCCACGCGCGAACTGCTGGAGCGGGTGTTCGACAAGCTTTCCAAGCTGGCCGATGCCAAGGACGTCATTACAGGCGTCACCACCGGCTATACCCGCCTGGACAAACTGACCGCCGGTCTGCAGCCCTCTGACCTCATTATTGTGGCGGCCCGCCCCAGTATGGGCAAGACGGCTTTTTCCATGTGCATGGCCATCAACGCTGCCGTGCGCCAGAACGTGCCCGTGGCTGTTTTTTCGCTCGAAATGAGCAAGGAGCAGCTCATGCAGCGCATGCTTGCCGTGTGGGGCAAGGTGGATCTTTCCAAGCTGCGCCGTCCCTCGCTGCTGACAGACGAAGACTGGCAGCGCCTCTATGACGCGGCGGACGTTGTGGCCCGTGCGCCCATATTTATTGACGACACCCCGGCCCTCACAACGCTTGAGCTGCGCGCCCGCGCCCGCCGCCTCAAAGCGGACAAAGGCCTTGGCATGGTGGTGGTGGACTACCTGCAGCTCATGCGCACCAGCCGCCGCACAGATTCGCGCGAACTGGAAATTTCGGATATTTCGCGGTCGCTCAAGGGCCTTGCCAAGGAAATGAACGTGCCCGTGGTTGCGCTCTCGCAGCTTAACCGCAAGGTGGAAGAACGCAGCGACAAGCGCCCCATGCTTTCTGACCTTCGCGAATCTGGCGCTATCGAGCAGGACGCGGACGTTATCATGTTTGTCTACCGCGATGACGTGTACAAATTCCAGAAACCTGCCGACCGGCCGCCTCAGGGCATTGCCGAAATTATCATCGGCAAGCAGCGCAACGGCCCGGTGGGTGTAGCCGAGCTTATGTATATGTCGCCCTACACTTCGTTTGAAGATATTGCGCCAGACTGGATGCCCCCGCCATCAGAGGGCGGATCCTAGCCAATTTCAGAGCCGTACAACTGACGCAAGAGCTGTCGTTGTGCGGCTTTTTAGCATGCTAATTGGTGCGACACTAATAATTACAGCCTGAACGTATTTTGCACGTAATAGCTTTCTAATTCAATGTTGGTTGAACAACCAATCCGATTGTTAGCAATGCATCTTGCCACTCTTTATCTTTTCAACGCCCGTTGTGCTCCTGCCATGTATTGAACATCAGATGTCCACCGTGTTTTGAGATTCTTTGCACAATCTCCCGAAACTCATTCGTTTATTTCCATTTCCTCCTTTCTCACTGCGGGTTTGCGCCTTTTTTACTCGCGGCGATACGCAATACCAACTTTTTTTTGGCGATTCGTTGACAAGGCCGACAAAGCGTGTTTCCATGTTTTTCATGGGCCGCGTACCGGTAATACGTTTTACTGGGCGTAAGCGCGGGAAGATTGTTTTTTTTGAGAGGGTGTTTCATGTCTAAGTCCATCTATGTCGGGAACCTTCCTTGGTCTGCCACTGAAGAACAGGTACAGGATCTTTTTGCCGAATACGGCAGCGTTCTGTCTGTGAAACTTGTTAGCGACAGGGATACCGGCCGTGCCCGCGGCTTTGGCTTTGTGGAAATGGAAGACGGCGAAGCCGACTCCGCCATTGAAGCTTTGGACAACTTCAGCTTTGGCGGTCGCACGCTGCGCGTGAACGAAGCCAAACCCAGAGCCCCGCGCCAGCCCCGCTACTAGGGCGCTGTAACGGACAAAGACACGCCCCAATTGGGGCGTTTTTTGTTGCGCGCACCTCTTAAGGGTCGCCCAAGGGCGCTCCTGCACATTCTAGCGTGGCGGGGCGGTTCGACAGATATTGTCTGCCGAAAGCCCCGTCACAGCATTTTTGTCTTCTGCCGTCCGCCAGATGTTCATTGTTCCATGCCGCAAGGTGGCCGCTGGCCCTCCTTCACGCTCCACATCCCAAGCGCTCTCTCCATTACTCTCTCCTGATGCCGCAAATCTCATTGGTTGGAGCAACTCGCTTCGACACTGCCTGCTGTGCTCTTTCCACGTATGTGCCCTTCCCCACTCCTGCACATAACTCCTGCGCCCTGCTTCCTCATGCTGCCAAGACTTCGCTCTACTCAACTCTGAGAAACAGCTGGGCACTCCCGCATCAGCCTTTGCTTGCCTCCTCGTAAAAACCAGACTGCATTGCTATGCAATAAGGCAAGGGCATTGCAGCCCTCCTGAGCCCCTTGCCTGCAAAACTGAAGCTCGACACGCCCTCCAATTGCTAGCTGTGACGGAAGAAAGCCCACAGGCCTCAAAATCCGCTACTATTGCATGTCTCTTTTTTTCTACTGAACCTGCACACTCCAGCTACATATATTGCACACAATCCTGATCCCTGAATTGTTTATATGTACAGAAATGTTTGTTTCAACAAAAAAATTTATTCATAATTTATTTTTATGAATATTAATGACTATAAAAAATAATTATTGCATGAGTAAGGCTATTAATTGTAGTGTATTGATAATTTCAATAGCCAGTTTTATGTTAAATTTAGCTTATTTAAATTGTATAAACAATCAATGAAATATTTCACATACATCATTTACACATACTAATTCTGATTTATTCACAAAGTACAATACGCTCATTGATTGAACAGTTTCTATTGATTGCAAACATAATTCGCACAACAGGGAAACAACGCAGGCACGGCACTGTCGGTAAAAATACAATCATACCGCAGGGACGCATCCGGGACGGATTATGCCAAACACCCGCTTTGACCTCACGCATCCCCCTTTTGATCTGCTTACCCTGGCAGAGGCATCTGCCTTGTCGGCCACTGCCGATATTCTGTTTTTCAACAATGATCAGGAAATTCTTGCCTCGGGAAGTGATGTTGATGTGCTCTATCTGGTCATGAAGGGGCTTGTTCGTGAAATGTCGGGCGAGGAAATTGTGGGGGCATACCGCGAGCACGAGGCCTTTGATTGTCGCGCTCTGGCCACAGGCAGAACGCGGCACAGGTTTGTGGCGCATGAAGAAGTGCTGCTTTGCGTGTTCCCTGGGCGGGAGGTGCTGGTCCTGACGGAAAAGAACTCGCTTTTCGGCGCGTACTTTTTTGCAACCGTGTCCGACAAGCTGGGCCAGCTTGCCCAAAGCCGCGACCGCCGCGAATGGCAGAGCCTTTTTGCGGTCAAGATCAGCGATGCTGGTTTTAGGCCGCCCATATTTGCCGAAGCAACGGATACCATTGCCCACGCCGCGCAGCGCATGAAGAAAAGCCGGAGACGATCCATCTTTGTGCGCGATGGTTCCAGTACCGGGATTTTCACCACGGGCGATTTTTGCGACATCGTGGCCAACGCGGTTTCCAACCAGACCCCACTCCGGGCCTGCGCCCAGTTTTCCCTGCTGAGCTGCGAAAAGGACGACTACCTTTTCAATGCACTGCTTCTCATGACCCGCCACAACATCCACCGCATTGTGGTGACGGACAAGGGGCAGCCTGTGGGCGTTCTGGCCATGATCGACCTGCTTTCCTATTTTTCCAACCATTCCCTGTCGATCGCGCGGCAGCTCGAGGCGGCCACCACCTTGGCCGACCTGCACAGCGCCATGCGGGACATGGAAGCCCTGGTAACAACCCTCGTTACCCAGGGCATAAAAACGCCCCAGCTCGCGCGCCTTGTGCAGGTGCTCAACGCGCAGCTCATGGCCCGCCTCTGGCAGTTGACGGCTACGCCCGCCGTATTTGCCGGAAGCGCCCTGCTTGCCCTTGGCTCCGAAGGCCGGGGAGAGCAGATACTGAAAACCGACCAAGACAACGCGCTGATCCTTGCGGAAGGCCTGGACGAAAAGGAGGTGGTACACTCTGCAAACAGCTTTACGGAGCGCATGCTCAACCTTGGCTATCCGCCCTGCCCCGGCGACATGATGGTGAACCAGCCGCTCTGGCGGCACACGGTGCGCGAATGGGGACAGACCTTGCGCCAGTGGGCGGATTCCACGCAGGGCGAGGGGCTTATGCATCTGGCAATTTTTCTGGATGCGGAAACAGTCTCCGGCCCGGCCTCCTGGCTTGAGGCCTGCCGCAAGGCCTTGCGCTCGGCCCTGCACGATGATGCGGCATGGTTTGCGCGCATGGCCCTGCCCATTGAACAGTTCCCCACCCGAACAGGCGAAAGCGGCTTTTGGCGGCAACTGCTGAACCGCGAGAAAAACGCCCTGCTCGACATCAAGAAAGCGGGCATATTCCCCATTGTCCACGGCGCCCGCGTTCTGGCTCTGGAGGCGGGCATTGATGCCACCAACACCTTTGACCGACTGGAGGCCCTCACATCACGCAGTATTATTGAGAAATCACAGGCAGATGATCTGGCCGAATCTCTGGCCTTTCTGATGCGCCTGCGGCTGGACGCAGGCCTTGAAATGCTGCGCAAGGGGAACCCCCTGAGCAACGAGATTGATACGGCCACCCTATCCACTCTGGACAAGGACCTGTTGCAGGACGCCCTCCAGGTGGTCAAGCGCTTCAAGCGCATGATCGGCCAGCGGTACGGGCTGGACAGGTTCTGAAATGCAAAACTCATGGATACAGGCCGTGGCGCGCCGCTGGCGCATGCGCGGCCTGCGGGAACCCTACCGTTCCCTGCTGGATCAGGATGACGGCCTGCTTGTGAGCATTGATTGCGAAACAACCTCGCTCAATGTGAAGGAAGCTGAGCTTTTATCCATCGCCGCCGTCTGCATAGACGGCAGGCGTCTTTGCACCAGAGACGCCTTTTACGCGCTGATAACGCCGCAACATGCCCCTGACGGGCAGAATGTGCGCGTGCACGGGTTGCGCCCGTGTGATTTCAGCACGGGTCTGCCGCTTCAGGATGTGTTGTCGGCTTTTCTTCAGTTTGTCAGAGGCAGAACACTGGTGGGCTATTATCTGCAATACGACCTTGCAGTGTTGAACAAAAACTTGAGGCCACTGATGGGGGCAGCATTGCCAAACAGTCGCATAGAGGTTTCGGGCCGCTATTACGACTGGCGATTTGCGCAATATCCTGGCGCCTACATTGATCTGCGATGGGAAACGATGATCAGAAATCTTCGCCTTCCCACGCTGCCAAGGCACGATGCCATGAACGACGCCATAACAGCCGCCATGATGTATCTGGCGCTGCAATCGCGCGGATACGGCGCACACAGGCTCCCATAACGTCCAATGTCTGCGCAAAAGACATTGCGGACAAAAGTATGCGAGGAGGGAACAATGGCCTCAGAACTGACGCAACGAATTGAAAAGAATGCGCAATACCAGCACTTGATCAAGACGCGCAACGCCCTTGGCTGGCGACTCACGCTTGTGGTTTTTGCCGCGTATTACGGTTTTATTCTGGTTGTCGCCTTTGACAAACAGCTCTTTGCCACGCCTCTTGCAGCCGGAATGACAACAACCTGGGGCATTCCCCTTGGCATCGGCATCATTCTGCTGACCGTTGTGCTTACGGCGGTCTACGTTCGCAAGGCCAACAGCGAATTTGACCCTGCGCTCAAGCAGATTCTTGAAAAAGAGGTGCAGTCATGAGGGGAATAAGCGCTTGCACATCCTCCCATAGGCTCAGGCAACAAAAATCCGCTCCGACTGTCAGCGCTGCAACATTCTGCACGGCGCTTTTTATCGCTTTTCTGCCCGGTCAGACTCTGGCGGCGGGCGTCATAGAAGAAACGCAAAAGCAGAACACCGACTGGACAGCCATCATCATGTTCACCATTTTTGTCGGTGCATCGCTGTGGATAACCAAGTGGGCCGCCAAGCGCACACGCTCCGCTGCGGATTTTTACACGGCAGGCGGCGGCATCACGGGTTTTCAGAACGGCCTTGCCATCGCGGGCGACTTTATGTCGGCGGCCTCCTTTCTGGGCATTTCAGCCGCAGTCATGGCAACGGGCTTTGACGGTCTGATATACGCCATCGGCTTTCAGGTGGGCTGGCCGCTCATAACATTCATGCTGGCGGAGCGTCTGCGCAATCTTGGGCGCTTCACCTTTGCCGATGTGGTGGCCTACAGGCTCCAGCAGGTGCCTGTGCGCATATTTGCCGCATCGGGCACCCTTGTCGTGGTGCTGTTCTATCTTATCGCCCAGATGGTGGGCGCGGGGCAGCTCATCAAGCTGCTCTTCGGGCTTGATTACCACTATGCGGTGGTTATCGTGGGCCTGCTCATGATGGCCTATGTGCTTTTTGGCGGCATGACGGCAACCACGTGGGTGCAGATCATCAAGGCCTGCCTGCTGCTCGGCGGGGCCTCGTTCATGGCTTTTATGGTTATGGCCCAGTATGGTTTCAGCCCCGAAAAACTTTTCACCGCCGCTGTGGGCATCAAAAAAAGCGCGGCCATCATGGGGCCGGGCGGCTTTGTCAAAGACCCCGTTTCGGCCATTTCGCTCGGCATTGCCCTCATGTTCGGCACCGCCGGGCTGCCGCATATCCTGATGCGCTTTTTTACCGTGCCGGATGCCAGGGAAGCCAGAAAAAGCGTGCTCTGGGCAACCACATGGATCGGCTATTTCTACATTCTGACCTTCATCATCGGCTTCGGGGCCATAGTGTTTGTGAGCACCAATCCCGAATTCCTCGATGCAAACGGCATTTTACGCGGGGGCAGCAACATGGCTGCCGTGCATCTGGCCAACGCCATTGGCGGCAATATCTTTCTTGGCTTTATGTCGGCGGTGGCCTTTGCCACCATTCTGGCAGTAGTGGCGGGGCTGACGCTTTCCGGCGCGTCTGCCGTGGCGCACGACCTCTACGCCTCCGCCCTCAAAAAGGGCAAGGCCAGCTCCAGCGAGGAGCTTAAAATCTCCAAGCTGACAACCGTGGCCCTCGGCATCATCGCCATGTTTCTTGGCATCGTGTTTGAAAAACAGAACGTGGCCTTCATGGTGTCGCTGGCCTTTGCCATTGCGGCCTCGGCCAACTTTCCGGCCCTGATCCTCTCGGTATTGTGGAAGGGCTGCACCACCAGAGGGGCTGTTGCCGGGGGCTTTGCGGGCCTGCTGGCCGCGCTGGTCATGACCATGCTCTCGGATGCCGTGTGGGTGGCAACCCTGGGCAATCCGCCCGGCTCCGCGCCCTTTCCGTATTCCTCCCCGGCCATCTTTTCCATGCCCCTGGCCTTTTTGTGCATCTGGGTAGTGTCCATATGCGATCAGTCCCCGCAGGCGCAGAAGGAACGGGAGGCTTTTGCCGACCAGAAAATCCGGTCTGAGACCGGCCTTGGAGCTTTCAAACCCACGGCGCATTAAGACGACAAACGCGCTACGCCCCTATACCAAGGCCGTGCAGCAATGCCTGACATGGGGCAGCGTTTGCCTTGCAGACAAACCACCAAACAGCCTGCCCGCCCGGAAACAGATATTTTTCGGGCGGGCAGGCTCAACGAATTTGTAAACAACCTCCACAAAAGCAACACGGCATTGCAGGGCATCTTATTTTGCGGCGCGCGACTGCGTATGCCAACGCATTCCGGTTGCGGCGCTTTTCTTTGCGGGCTTGCCTTGCCGACTGCTGCAAATTTTGCCATGATGTTCATGACGCTTCTGCCGGTTTTTTTGGCCCTTATACCCTTGTCCGGCGCAACAATCCTTTGAGGAGGGCATCCATGCTTACCCCCAACCAGTGTGTGCTTTACAGCGGCGGCGCCGCAGGAACAGAGCAGTTCTTCGGCGCTTTGGCCGAAAGCTGGGGTATGGAAGAAGTAAACTACAGCTTTGAAGGTCACCAGATCGAACGTACGCGCGGCGTGCGGGTGCTCACCTCTGAAGAACTGGCCCTCAAGGATGTCAGCCTGACCTACGTTTCACGCCTCATGAGCCGCGAATACACGCGCGCACCCCTTTTCCGCAAAGTCTTGCAGTCCATCTGCTGGCAGGTCAGCAGCGGCGAGCAGATCATCGTTATCGGCGCAGTCCAGCCTGACGGCACCGTCAAGGGCGGCACCGGGTGGGGAGCGGAATTCGCCAAGATATGCAACAAGCCCCTGCTTGTTTTTGATCAGCCAAAGAATGCCTGGTTTTTCTGGAACAAGGACAACTGGACCCAGACAACCGAACCCATGATCACCCATGCCCATTTTGCCGCCACCGGCACACGTTTTCTTGAAGACAATGGCCGTATCGCCATTCAAGACCTGTTTGCGCGTTCTTTTTCACGCTAAAGCAGAATACTATTGTCAATGCGCTAGAAAGATAATCCGCTTCTGCTGCAACGGCCCCTGGTTCGCAAACGGCCCGGGGGCCGTGCTTGCGGCATGTACCCCACCTGCCGCAGGCAGCGCCTCAGCCCATAGTACCGGAGAATTCATGAGCCGTCAGTTTACCCCCGCAGAGCAGGCAGTGCTGCGCATCGTGCAGGACAATCTGCCTGATTCGCTCACGCCTTACGCCGATATTGCCGAAAAGGCAGGAATGACAGAAGCCCAGGTGCTTGAGCTGCTTGGTTCGCTCAAGGAATCCGGGGCAATCCGCCGTTTTGGAGCCAGCATCAAACACCAGAAAACCGGCTGGACGCACAACGCCATGGTGGCATGGAAGATCGCCCCCGATCTGGTGGAACAGTGCGGCACGCAGGCCTCCCTGCACGACCATATCTCCCATGTCTACTACCGCCCCAGTTCCGCGCCCGACTGGCCGTATGAACTCTACACCATGATTCATGGCCGTAGCGAAGCCGAGTGTCTTGGCGTGGTGGAAGACCTCAAGCGCGATACCCTGCTGCGCGAGCATGCCGTGCTGCGCAGCCTCAAGGAACTGAAAAAAATTTCCATGACCTATTTTGCCTGATACAAGGAGCCTTTGATGGATACCACTTCTCGGCAGCTTTTTGAAAAGGCCTGCGCGGTTATTCCCGGCGGCGTCAACAGCCCTGTGCGCGCCTGCCACAACGTGGACAGCCAGCCCCTGTTCATAGCTGAAGCTCACGGCTGCCGGATTACCGATGTGGACGGCCACGAGTATGTCGACTTTGTACTCTCCTGGGGTCCCATGATCCTTGGGCATGACGAACCTTCCGTCACCCGGGCCGTGTGCGAGGCCGCCAAACGCGGCACCAGCTACGGCGCTCCATGCCCGGCAGAAGTAACCCTGGCCGAAGAAGTGGTTGCCGCCATGCCCAGCCTTGAAATGGTGCGCATGGTCAACTCCGGCACAGAGGCCACCATGAGCGCCCTGCGCCTGGCCCGCGCCGCCACCAAGAGGGACAAGGTGCTCAAGTTTGTGGGCTGCTACCACGGCCACGCCGACCCCTTCCTCGCCGCCGCCGGTTCGGGCCTTGCCACGTTCTCCATTCCCGGCACTCCCGGCGTGCCCGCAGCCGTTGTGGCCGACACCCTGCTTGCTCCTTACAACGACCTTGATGCCGTCAAGGCTATCTTTGAGCAGCATGGAGCGAGCATCGCCGCCATCATCGTGGAGCCTGTGGCCGCCAACATGGGCCTTGTGCTGCCCAAGCCCGGCTTTCTTGAAGGCCTGCGCGCCGTCTGCGACCAGTACGGCAGCCTGCTCATTTTTGACGAAGTCATCACCGGTTTTCGCGCGGCCTTTGGCGGCGCGCAGGCCCGCTTCAGCATAGATCCCGACCTCACCACCTTTGGCAAGATCATTGGCGGCGGTCTGCCCGTGGGTGCCTTTGGCGGCAAGCGCCGTTACATGGAACTCATCGCGCCCAGAGGCGGCGTATATCAGGCGGGCACGCTTTCGGGCAATCCGCTGGCAATGGCTGCCGGCATAGCCACCCTGCGCTACCTCAAAACCGCCGACTACGCGGCGCTTGAAAAGCGCACCCATGCCTTTGCCATGGAACTGCGCGACATTCTGGCATCCAAGGGCGTGCCGATTCAGATGCCCACCCTTGCTTCCATGTTCTGCCCCTATTTCAGCGAGCAGGAAGTCACGGATTTTGCCACCGCCACGCTGTGTGATCAGGCGCTTTTCACCACGTTCTACAAGCAGATGCGCGCTCACGGCATCTACCTTGCGCCTTCCGGCTACGAGACGGGCATGGTCTCCTTTGTCCACACGGACGAGGATTTCAACAAGGCTCTGGACGCTGCCCGCAAGGTCATTTTTTAAGTCGAACCAGCACGAAGGGAACCTCGCATGCGGGGTTCCCTTCTTTATTTTTTCCACGCAGCGGCATCCGCCGTATCCCCGTTGCCGCGCGGCACCAGACATGCCGCCGAGGGAGACCCCTTGCACAGTCCCCGCCGAATCACCGCACTTGCCTGCTATGCGCTCAGCCAGTCGGCCCTGCCTCTGGCGCAGCGTCTGGCGGATTGCCTTGCGGTCACCCCGTGGGGCCTGCCCGGTCAACTCCAGTATCCCGCACGTCCGGCCCAGCCATCAGAACACCCAGCCCACGGCAAGCCATCCGGTCTGTCCCGCGTGGAAATTTTCGCCCCATCACGGTTTTGCCCTGCGGGGGTTACACCCTTTGAAAAAATCGGCTCCCTGCTGGCGGCAACCTATAAAAATTTTGCGGCGCATGCCTTCATCGGTGCAACGGGCATAGCCGTGCGCGCGCTTGCCCCCTTGCTTGCGCACAAGAGTACCGATGCCCCTGTGGTCGTAATTGACCCTGCGGGGCAGCACGTCATAAGCCTGCTCTCCGGCCACTGGGGCGGAGCCAACGAGCTGGCCAGCCATGTGGCCCATCTGCTCGGCGCAACGGCGGTTATCACAACCGCTTCGGATACTGCCGCCCCGGTCACTCCCGGCGCAGACGACGCGCAGCCCCGCAAGGCCGCTCCTGCGCTGGATATGCTCCTGCGCAACGCGGGGCTGCTGCCCGTGGACTGGAACCGCCTGCCCGCAGCGCAGGCTGCCATGATTGAAGGAGAAAGCCTGAATCTTTGGGATCCCTGCCATGCCGTGCCGGATCATCCCCAGTTGCAGCGCCTGCCCGCAGGTGAGGCCGATGCCACGCCGCCAGAACACCGGGGCCCCCTGGTTGCGGCGCACTGGCGCGGGCTTGCACCGAGCCCCGCAATCTTGCGTGTGGCTGTTCCCCGGCTGGTGATAGGTCTGGGCTGCCGCAAAAACGCGCCCGGCGATATGGTGGAAACCGCCACGCGCAAGCTGCTGGCGGCCCAAGGGCTTGAGCCTCTGGCTGTGGCTGCGCTGGCGACCGTGAAAGAAAAATTACAGGAGCCCGCCCTGCTGGCCCTTGCCGAGCGGCTTGGCGTTCCCTTGCACGGCTTTGAAGCCGCCGACCTTGCGCGCTGCCCCACGCCCAATCCCTCTGCAGCGGCGGGCAGGCGCTTTAGCCAGCCGCCTTTCAGCGTGTGTGAAGCCGCAGCCCTGCTGGCGGCAGCGCAGATTTTTCCGGCGGGCGCGCCCCGTCTGCTCCTCCCCAAAACTATCGAGCAAGGCCAGTTGACTCTGGCCTTAGCCATCTCGGACAGGATTGAACGATGAACCCAGCCAGTCTGCATGTTGTCGGCCTCGGCCCCGGCGATGCCGCATGTCTTACCCCTCAGGCCCGCACGGCCATAGCAAATGCATCCTGCGTGGCTGGCTACAGCCTCTACATGGAACTGGTGCCGCCGGAGCTGCTGGCAGGCAAGCAGTGCATCAGCACCGGCATGCGGCACGAGGAAGAACGCTGCGCTGCAGCGGTGGACGCAGCCCTGTCAGGCCAGCCTACGGCCCTTGTCTGTTCTGGCGACCCCGGCATCTATGCACTGGCGGGTCTGGCCCTCGAGATTCTGGAAAGCCGGGGCCTTGTGGGCAGCGTGCCCTTCAATGTTGTGCCCGGCGTTCCGGCGGTGTGCGCGGCGGCAGCCCTGCTGGGCGCTCCCCTGATGCACGATTTTGCCTGCATCAGCCTGAGCGACCTGCTCACGCCGTGGGAAACCATTGAACGCAGGCTCCGTGCAGCCCTTGAGGCCGATTTTGTCTGCGCCATCTATAATCCCCGTTCCAAGGGGCGGCCCCATCATCTGGAACAGGCTCTTGAAATTGCCCGGCAATTCCGCGCGCCGCACTGCCCTGTAGGGCTTGTGCGCAAGGCCTTTCGCCCCGGCGAGGAGGCCCGCGTGCTCCGCCTTGACCAGTTCGACCCGGAACAGGTCGACATGCTCTCCATACTTATTATCGGCAATGCAGAAAGCCGGGCTTTGGGGAACTTTATGCTCACCCCCAGAGGTTACGCGCGCAAAAAGACTTCCAATCTCGGCAACTTATCAAAATAGTTGGAATGTCATTTTTCCATAGTCATTGACTTACCGTAATGAGGGCCGTAAAATCACACCAATTTGTTCTCATCTGCCGCACAAAAGGAGGTCTGCCGTGAAGAAAGTTCTGGTTCTTACCTGTATCATGGTGTTTGCCCTGGCCCTGCCCGCGCTTGCAGCGCCCGCCGCCCCGGACAAACCGCTGGAATTCAAGGGTTCCCAAAAGACCGTTATGTTCCCGCACGCAGTGCATGCCAAGGTTGAGTGCGTTACCTGTCACCATAAGGTGGACGGCAAGGAAAGCTTTGCCAAGTGCGGCAGCGCCGGTTGCCACGATGACCTCGCAGGCAAGCAGGGCGAAAAGAGCCTGTACTATGTTGTGCACACCAAGAAAGAGCTCAAGCACACCAACTGCATCGGCTGCCACTCCAAGGTTGTGGAAGAAAAGCCCGAACTCAAGAAAGATCTGACCGCCTGCGCCAAGTCCAAGTGCCATCCGTAGGTCTGGTTGGCTGTCTTGCTTCGAAAGCCGCCTCCGGGCGGCTTTTTTGTTGGCTTGCCGACCTTGCCACTGATGACAACAGTTCCTGACTGTTTCCCGGCCAGACTTTTTTTGCAAAATCGCGGCAGAAGGCAATTCTGGCGCAAAGAGTTTTGTCCTATTTGCGTCTTTTGCCATAAACTGATACGAAAATCTGTCGTTTTTGCAGTATGAAACGATGTATTTTGCATGACTCCGGCCTTTGGCCGCTGCACATAACCCCATGAGGTGGCGCATGGTTGCCAAGAACACCGCTGAAACCGATGACCAGATCATCGATCTCACAGAACTGATCGAAAAAGGCGAAGTTCCGGCAAACGATCCGTCCGAGCAGCCCCAGGCCGTTGCCGCCCCCGAGGCGGAAGCGGATCAGAAAGCGCTGAACGCGCACCTGCGCGGCCTCAACGATGGTTCAAGTGCTGCGGATGCAGAAATTGACGATCTGCTCGCCCAGATGGATATCAAGGACGAAGGCCAGAGCGACCCCAATGACGTGGCGCTGGACTTCTCTGCTCCGTCAACGCAGACCGATCATCCCATTGACCCCAATGAACAGTTGCTCATGCCGGGCATGGGCGATGTGGACAATCTGCTGAACGCCCTTGATATCCCCCCGCAGCCAGCGGAAAGGGAACCGGAAGTGGCCGCACCTGCCAGCGCAAGTCAGGCCACAAGTCAGGCCGCTGACGATGCCGTGGACGCCCTGCTGAACGATTTTCACGCCGCAGCGCCCGCGCCGCAAGCGCCTGCTGAGCCGCAGGAGAGTATCCCTGATCTGGACGAACTGCTGGCATCTGTGAATACCGCCCCGACCACAGGAAACTCCAGCGATATTGATGACCTGCTCAATGCTGCCAACCTCGCACCGGCACAGCCGGAACCTGCGGCGGCACCTTCCGTTGCGCCCGCTGCGCAAAGCCCGGCCTTTTCCAACGATGATCTCGACAGCCTTCTGGCTGCTGTGGCAGGCGGTGCGGCCCCGAGCCCTGCGCAGGCCGCCTCCCCGGCGCCCCAGGCTGACGCTCCTGCTCCGGCACCTGCACCTGCAGCAGCGCCTGCAGCAGCACCCGCTGCCAGCCCAGACATGGGGGTGGATATCGACAGCCTGCTGGCTGCCGCCGCTGATGATTTGCAGAGCAAGCTTG
>NZ_JANFYZ010000023.1 GCF_024460775.1 Desulfovibrio desulfuricans
CCCCCCCCCCCCCCCCCCCCCCCCCCCCCCCCCCCCCCCCCCCCCCCCCCCCCAACTTTATTCCACTACCCCATATCTTCCGTCAGCACCATCTGACGCGCGGCGGCGGTTTCATCCAGACGGCGCACGGGCAGGTTGGTGGGCAGTTCCTGAAGAGACTGCGGATCAGCCTTGCCCGTGCGAATGATCTCCTTCAGGGCTTCGACGTAACCGTCCAGAGTTTCCTTGCTTTCCGTTTCCGTGGGTTCGGCCATGAGGCACTCGTGCACGATGAGCGGGAAGTAGATGGTGGGCGCATGAATGCCACGTTGCAGCAAGGCCTTGGCGATATCCAGAGCGCGCAGGCCCTGCGGTGCGGAGGCCACGAATTCGTGCGCGCAGAAACGATCCTTGAAGGGAATCTCCAGCACGTCCTCAAGCTTTTTCTTGAGGTAGTTGGCGTTGAGCACTGCGTATTCAGAGGCGCGGGTGAGTCCTTCGCCGCCGAGGCGCAGCATGTAGGCCAGGGCTTTGATGACCACGCCAAAGCTGCCGTAGAAGGGGCCGATGGGGCCGATGGTCTGCGGCAGGTTGTAATCGAGGAAGAAGCGCCCGTCAGGGTGCTTTGCCACGCGCGGGGCGGGCATAAAGGGCAGAAGCTTGTCGCTCACGCCCACGGGGCCAGCGCCGGGGCCGCCGCCGCCGTGCGGGGTGGCCAGGGTTTTGTGCACGTTGAGGTGCACCACGTCAAAGCCCACGTCGCCCATGCGCATCTTGCCCATGATGGCGTTCATGTTTGCGCCGTCATAGTACAGCAGGGCATCGACCTTGCGCAGTTCGGCGACGATGCGGGGCAAGTGCACTTCCATGAGGCCGAGGGTGTTGGGGCAGGTCATCATGAGGCCTGCCACATCTTCGCCGTGTTCGGCAATGGCAGCCACAATGGCTTCGGGATCCACCATGCCGTCGCGCGATTCAATGTTGATGGTGTCAAATCCGGCAAGGGCGGCGGAGGCAGGGTTGGTGCCGTGGGCCGCATCGGGGATAAGCATTTTTTTGCGGTTGCGTCCCTTGGCCTTGTGGTAGGCGGCAATGAGCTTGACGCCGGTGAATTCGCCGTTGGCCCCGGCCATGGGCTGGAAGGTAAAGGCCTTCATGCCCGTGAGCTCGCAGAGCAGGTTTTCGGCTTCATACAGGCATTGCAGCGCGCCCTGGGCGCAGTCGGCGCCGCCCTCAAGCTGGGCCATCATGGGGTGCAGATGGGTAAAGCCCGGCAGTGCTGCCACGTATTCCATGAACTTGGGATTGTACTTCATGGTGCAGGAGCCAAGGGGGTAAAAATTGGCATCCACGCTGTAGTTGAGCTGTGAAAGCTGGGTGAAGTGGCGCACCACGTCCAGTTCCGAGCATTCGGGCAGACGGGGAGCTTTTTTGCGCAGCAGGTCTGCGGGCAACATGGCCTCAGCCTTGGGGGCAGAGCTGTTCAGGCAGTAGGCGGTGCGCCCGGAAACGGATTTGGCGAAAATGGTTTTCACAGCAGACCTCCCATGATTTCGGCCAGCTTGTCTATCTGGGTGCGGTTGTTGGCCTCGGTGCACGAGAGCAGCAGCACGTTTTCCATGCCGGGATAATGATGGCCCAGCGGATAACCGGGCACAACACCCTTCTGCGTCATGGCCTTGACCACTTCGGCGGCGGGCATGGGCAGGCGCAGGGCCACTTCCGAACCGTAGGGGGCGCTGTTGAGCAGTTCCACGCCCTTGAGGCCGGTAAGGCGCTCCACAGCATAGCGGGCAAGCGCCATGTTGTTTTCGGCCACGCGGGTGAGGCCCTGCGGGCCAAGCAGGCTCATGTGGATGAGCGAGCGCAGGGCGCAGAGAGCCTGATTGGAGCAAATGTTGGATGTGGCCTTGGCGCGGCGGATGTGCTGCTCGCGGGCTTGCAGGGTCAGCACGTAGCCGGTTTTGCCGTCCACATCGGTGGTGCGGCCCACAATGCGGCCTGGGAACTGACGGATGTGCTCCTTGCGGCAGGCCATGAGCCCGAGGTAGGGGCCGCCGAACGAGAGGTTCATGCCAAGGCTCTGGCCTTCGGCCACGGCCACGTCAGCCCCCATTTCGCCAGGGGTTTTGAGCACGGACTGCATAACCGGATACACGGAGATGACGCCAAAGGCCTTGTTGGAACGGGCCTTGGCAAACAGGGCCGTGTAGTCCGCCACTGCGCCGAAGAAGTTGGGATTCTGCACAATAACGGCAGCGCATGTAGCGTCGGTGGCAGCCATAAGGGCGTCCATATCGCTGCAACCATTCTGCTGGGATACGGTCTTGATTTCCAGATCAAGGCTCGAAACATAGGCCTCCAGCATGGAGCGCCAGATGGGGTTGACGGCTTCGTCCACCACCAGCACGCGGCGGCGCGTGGAGCGCACAGCCATCATGGCGGCTTCAAAAATGGCGGTGCCGCCGTCATACACGGAGGCATTGCCGCAATCCATTTCCATCAGGCGGCTGACGGCGGTCTGGAACTCAAAAATGGCCTGCAGAGTGCCCTGCGAGCATTCTGCCTGATAGGGCGTGTAGGCGGTGTAAAATTCGCTGCGGCCAGAAAGCGCGTCCACAGCCTTGGGGATGTCGTGGTTATAAAAGCCTGCGCCGAGAAAGGACACATGACCGGGGCAGTTTTTGGCTGCCAGCTCTTCAAAGTGTCCGCAGACTGCGGCTTCGCTCTGCCCCTTGGGCAGATCAAAGCTCTGGGGACGCATGCTGGACGGGATGTCGGAAAAAAGCTCATCCAGACTGCGCACGCCAACTACGGAGAGCATTTCATGCAACTCTTCCGGCGTATGGGGAATATATGGCATACTAGCTCCTTGCCGCCGGACACGTTGTACCGCTTGTGCGACGGCAGCCGCTGTGAAAGGGACTCCGGCTGGAACCCGCCGTTGTACAGCGCGGCTCCAGCCGGTGCGAAAGAAAAAATTTCAGGCTGTTACACACTCGGTGCAAAAGTTTGCCCGCGCGCAGGCAGCCCAAAATCATACAAGGGTAACGTGGTTAAACTGCGCTACCCACGTCAAACGGCATGCCTGTCTAGTGTTTCTCGGTGGCGCAATGAGCTTCGTAAGCCGCCGCGTCCAGCAGACCGCCGGGCTTGTGGGCCAGCTTGACGCGCACAATCCAGCCCTCGCCAAAGGGGTCGCTGTTGCAAAGCTCGGGGGTGTTTTCCAGAGCTTCGTTCACGGCTATCACTTCGCCCGAAACGGGAGAAATCAGGTCGCTGGCGGCCTTGACCGATTCCACAGAGCCGAATTCCTTGTCTTCAGAAAGCTGGTCGCCCACAGGGGGCAGTTCCACGTAGGTGATATCGCCAAGGGATTCCTGAGCAAAGCTGGTGATGCCGATAACGGCCTCGTCCCCTTCAATGCGGGTCCATTCGTGGCTGGTGCTGTACAGAATATCGGCGGGATTGGTAGCCATGTGCAAACTCCTGAAAAATAGGGTTCAATCGTTATAAAAGTTACGCTGCTCTGAGTGAGGTGCCGTGGGATGCGGCCCTCACAGATCAACGACCGTATCAGGCCAGTTTTTTACGCGCGGTGCCTTCGGTGTAGAACGGCGCTTCAACCCGCGCGGCGGGCAGCTCCGTTCTGGCGGCACGAACCACAAAATTTTCGGCCCCGGCATGCGCGGCCTTGACCCAAGCAAAAGCGATCACATAGCCCAGCGAGGGCGCAAACGAACCGCTGGTCACGTGGCCCACTTCCGCGCCGTCAGCAAGGGCAACCACATCGCCGTGACGGGCGGCGCGGCGGCCATCAATGCGCAGGGGCACCAGCACTTCGGCAATGTTCTGCGCGCCTTCGCGGCCCACATAGTCGGCGGTGCTGGTCATCATGCGGCCCATACCGGCTTCGGCGGGGCTGTGATTCTCGTCCAGATCGTGCCCGTACAGGGGCAGGCCAGCCTCAAGGCGCAGGGTATCGCGCGCGCCAAGGCCTATGGGCTTGACGCGTTCGTCAGCCAGCAGGGCGTTCCAGAAAGCTTCGGCTTCAGAGGCGGCGATGTACAGCTCGTAGCCCAGCTCGCCGGTGTAGCCGGTGCGGCTCACCAACAGGGGCGAACCCTGCCAGGTGGTTTCACGAAAGCCAAAGTACCCGAGGTCATGAAAATTCTGGGCCAGCAGCTTTTCGAGCACGTCCAGAGATTCCGGCCCCTGGAGGTCGATCTTGCCGGTTTCTGCGGAAATGTCGGTCATCTTGACGCTTTGGGGCAGGCGGGCGCGCAGCACGGCAAAGTCGTTGGCGGCGCAGGCGGCGTTGACCACGGCCATGAAGGAATCAGGGCCGAAACGGTAGATGATGCCATCGTCCAGCACGCCGCCCTTTTCGTTGAGCAAAAAGCCGTAGCGGCACTTGCCGGGGGCAAGGGTCTGGAGATTGTGGCTCACGGCCTTGCTCAGGGCTTCGTCCGCGCCGGGGCCTTCAATAAGGAACTCGCCCATGTGGCAGATGTCAAAAAGACCTGCATGCTGGCGGGTGTGCTGATGCTCGACAATAATACCCTCATACTGGATGGGCATAAGCCACCCGGCAAAGGGGGCCATTTTTGCGCCATGCGCCTCGTGCCAGGCAGTGAGGGGGGTACGCAGATCCGACATGGAATCTCCTTGAAGTTGGGCAAACAGCTTGCGCTGACGCTATAGAGGACGCGCCAAGGCTGCCCTGCCGCTGCAATGCGCTGCGGCAGGCCGGACCAAGCGCGGACAACCACCGAAAATATTTATCAAAAACATTACCAAGCCACCGTTTCGAGCGGCTTTGGACATGGTATCACTTCTGCCATGTGGACACAAGAACAGACCCGTGCAAGGCCAGCCGCGCGGGCGGGGCTGGCGGGGTCAGCACAGCATCATTCCTGCGCTGGCAGGCCGAAAAACCGGCGGGCATTGTCGCCGCAGGTACGCCAGAGATCTTCAGGGTTTTCTCCCCGCGCTTCGGCCATGGCCCGCACGGTAAACACCGTATAGGAAGGCTCGTTGCGCTTGCCGCGCCAAGGCAGGGGCGCAAGATAGGGAGCGTCGGTTTCCAGCAACAGACGGTCGGCGGGAATAAGAGCCACGGCCTCGCGCAGGGCCTCATTGGCCTTGTACGTGACCGGGCCGGGAATGGATATGTGCCAGCCGTTGCTCAAGATGCGCCGCGCTGTTTCCGGCCCCTGACCAAAGCAGTGCCACAGGAGGGGATACCCGGCAAAGCCCTCGGCCTCCAGCGTCATGAGAGTTTCTTCCTCTGCATCGCGGCAGTGAATGACCACCGGACGTTCCACGGCGCGCGCCAGAGCAAGCTGATCGCGCAGGGCCTGATACTGGATTTCCCTCGGGCAATCCGGCCAGTAAAAATCCAGACCGATTTCGCCCACGGCCTTGAGCCGGGAATCTTCGGCAAAGGCGGCGCGCATGGCGGCAAGGCGCTCCTGCGTACACTTCTGCCCATCGCAGGGGTGTACGCCCATAAGAAAAAACACCTCGGGGTGAGCATCAAAATAAGCCCGGCGGGCATGATACTCTTCCGGCCCCAAAAAAACGTTGCCCACCTGGGCAATACCTGCCGCGTGGGCGCGTTCAAGCACGGCATCGCGATCCGCATCAAATTCCTGACCATCAAGGTGCGCGTGGCTGTCCACCCCGGCAAGGGGCAGGGCCAGAGTCAGGGGATCAATGCGGACGGCTGATTTTTTCGACATGGCTTACCTCGCGGCCGATACATAGCAACGGGCGCAGGCGAAAGGCAAGGGGCAAGTCACGGGCAGCAGACACCCCCACACCCAACCGCCATTGCAAAGCCCGGACAATGGGGCTATGCTTTGGGGGATTTGCCAGTTTTTACTGGTTTCCTATACTTTTTTCGGGGGAATCATGCATCTCCGCAAACGCATTCTTGTCACCGGCGGTTCCGGCTTTTTGGGTTCGCAACTGTGCGAACGCCTGCTCAACGAAGGGCACGAAGTGCTCTGCGTGGACAATTTCTTTTCCAGCGCCCGCGCCAACGTGGAAGCGCTCATGGATAACCGCAGGTTTGAGCTTATCCGCCACGACGTGACATTTCCCCTCTATGTAGAGGTGGATGAAATTTACAATCTGGCCTGCCCGGCCTCGCCCATCCATTATCAGCACGACCCGGTGCAGACCATCAAGACCTGCGTACACGGCGCCATCAATATGCTGGGTCTGGCCAAGAGGCTTGGCGCGCGCATTTATCAGGCATCCACCAGCGAAGTGTACGGCGACCCCGAGATACATCCGCAGCAGGAAAGCTATTGGGGCCATGTGAACCCCAACGGCATCCGCTCCTGCTACGATGAAGGCAAGCGCTGCGCCGAAGCCCTGTTCTTTGCCTACTGGCGGCAAGGCAACCTGCCCATCAAGGTGGGACGCATCTTCAATACCTACGGGCCCAAGATGCACCCCAACGATGGGCGCGTGGTCTCCAACTTCATCATTCAGGCGCTCAAGGGCGAAGCCATCACCATTTACGGCGATGGCTCCCAGACCCGCTCCTTCTGCTATGTGGACGACCTTGTGGAGTGCATGATCCGCTTCATGGCCTCGCCCGATGATTTTGTGGGCCCCATGAACATGGGCAACCCCGGCGAGTTCACCATCCGCGAACTGGCCGAAAAGGTCGTGGAAATGACCGGCAGCAAATCCGTGATTTCTTACGAACCCCTGCCCTGCGATGACCCCAAGCAACGCAAGCCCGACATTACCCTGGCCCGCGAAAAGCTTGGCTGGGAACCCAAAGTAGCTCTTGAAGAAGGCCTGATAAAAACCATCGCCTACTTTGAAAAGCAGCTGAAAGACGGCCTGGCGTAGGTATTCCGGCAGTCATGTTCCTTTTTATCACGGCCATCGGCATATTGGCGGCAACAGCCGCCCTGTGCGCACTGCTGGCCGTGCGCCCGCCCTCAAAGGCAACCGGACGCGCGGCCAATGCGGCTGGCGTTATCGGGGCCTTTGCGGGCTGTTTTGTCGGCTTGTGCGCTCTTGCTTCCGGCCCATGGGCCGGGCAGGAGAGCCTGCGCCTGCCTCTGGCCTTGCCCGTGGGTTCCTGCGCCCTGGGCATGGATGCCCTGAGCCGCCTGTTTTTGCTGCCAGTGTTTGGTCTGGGTTTTGTCTGCGCCGCCTCGGGCGGCATTGCCCTGCGGCATGAAGAACCAGAACGCCACAATCTTGCGGCGCACTGGTTCTTTTTTCATATGCTGCTGATCGGCCTTGCCCTGGTAATGACCGCGCGCGATGCCGTGCTGTTCATGCTGGCGTGGGAAATCATGTCGCTGGCGCCCTTCTTTCTTATTGATTTCAATGACGGCGACAGCAAGGTGCGCGACGCTTCATGGGTCTACCTTGTGGCTGCCCACCTGGGCGCTGTGGCCCTCATGGCCTTCTTTACCCTGCTGTGGCAGGTCACGGGCGACACTTCGCTTGACGCCCTGCAAGGTGGGGCTGTGCTTGCGCGGGTGCTTGAACAGGCGCAAGCCTATTCCGGCCCCGGCCTGCTTACGGCTCTGTTTGTGCTGGCTCTGGTCGGTTTTGGAGCCAAGGCGGGCCTTGCCCCCCTGCACGTATGGCTGCCCGAGGCGCACCCTGCCGCGCCAAGCCATGTTTCGGCCCTGCTCTCCGGGGCCATGATCAATGCAGGATTTTACGGCATGATCCGTAGCGTGGGCATGCTGGCCCCTGCGGGCGCGGCACCCGAATGGTGGGGCTGGACATTGCTTCTGCTGGGCCTTGCCACCGGCCTCATGGGAATTTTAAAAGCCACGGCCCAAAGCAACCTCAAAAGGCTGCTCGCCTATTCCAGCGTGGAAAACATGGGCCTGATGGTCATGGGGCTGGGTGCAGGGCTCATTGGCCAGAGCTGCGGCAATGCGTGGATTGCTGTACTGGGATTTTCCGGCGCGCTGCTGCACATGCTCAACCACTCTGCATTCAAGGGGCTGCTGTTCCTGTGCGCAGGCGAAGTGCTGCACGCCACAGGAACCGTGCGCATGCAGCATCTGGGCGGGCTGCAAAAACGTTTGCCCCTCCTTGGCGCGGCCTTTGCCATAGGTGCGGCGGCCATTGCCTGCCTGCCGCCTTTTAACGGATTTGCGGGCGAGCTTGTGCTGGGCCTTTCCCTGCTGGACGGCCCCGCGCTTTTTGGCGTGGAGCGACAGGTGGGCCTGCTGCTTGCCCTGGCGGGCCTTGCCTGCATCAGCGGCCTTGCGGCAGCCCTGTACGCCAAGGCCTACGGCATCGCCTTTCTGGGCGAGCCGCGTTCCGGCTTTGCCGCCAGCGTGCATCCGCTTTCCTGGCGCACGCTCTGGCCCCTTGCCCTGCCCGCCGCTGTGTGTCTGGCGGGTGGTCTGGCTGCCCCCTGTTTTTTTGATCTGGCAGCAGGGGCGGCGCAAAGCGCCCTGCCCTTACCTCCGGCATTTCAACAGGCTGGTCTGGCTGGCTTGGCTCAGGCGCATACAAGCCTTGCAGCCGTGGCAAAAATCGGCGGAGCCGGGCTTGGACTGGCCCTGTTTATCCTTTTTGTCCGCCGCTGCCTGCTTAAAAAACGCGCTGTAGAATCCATGCCCACATGGGGCTGCGGCTTTCAGGGCGGATCTGCCCGCATCCAGTATACGGACGCGGCTTTCTCCGAGCCCACGGCAAAAATTTTTGCTCCAGTCATGGGCCTTAAAACCCGCCTACAACTGGATGAAGGGCTGTTCCCCAAGGGCGGACAACTGAGCGTCACCGCGCCCGACCGCCTGCGCAGCGGCCTGTTTACACCGCTGTTTACGGCGGTGGAAAACCTGTGCAATGCCTGCAAGGTTATCCAGCACGGCAAAATCCACCTGTATATTTTGTACATTCTCGCCACTCTGGTGGCTCTGCTTGTGTGGGGGCTGCACTCATGAAAGCCGGGCTTGCAGTCTATTTTACACAGTTTGCCCTGTCCCTGATTCTGGCCCCCCTGCTGCCCGGCATCATCAACCGGGTCAAGGCCAAATTTGCCGGACGCCACGGCAAGCCCGTGCTGCAAACCTACTATGATATCGCCAAGCTGCTGCGCAAGGGCGAGGTGATCAGCCGCACATCCACATGGATATTTGCAGCCGCCCCCTCCATATCCCTGGCAGGCGCAATCTGCGCGCTGGCCCTGCTGCCCCTCGGCGGCGCGGTTTCGCCACTGGCCTTTGCGGGCGACTTTGTGCTGGCAGCCTATCTGCTGGGCATGGGGCGCTTTGCCGTCATGCTTGGCGCGCTGGACACAGGCTCGGCATTTGAAGGCATGGGCGCAAGCCGCGAGGCCACATTCTCCGCCCTCGCGGAACCCGTATTTTTTCTTGCGCTCATGGTGCTCACGAGTCTGTGCCTCGGCCTTGGGCACGGCACGGAAACGGCCTTCAGCCTCTCCACCATGTTTGGCGGGCAAACCGCCGGGGCATGGCTGACAGGCAAGGGCGAGCTGCTGCTCCTGCCCGTGATCTTTTTTGTGCTGCTGCTGGTGGAAAACTGCCGCATCCCGGTGGACGACCCCAACACGCACCTTGAACTGACCATGATCCACGAGGTCATGGTGCTAGACCATTCCGGCCCCAATCTGGCCCTGATACTCTACGGCGCTGCTCTCAAACTATGGTTTTTCGCCGCGCTGATAGCAGGCCTGATCACTCCTGCTCTGCCCCTGTGGGAGCAACTGGGCGTGCGCCTTGGCATTGTGCTGCTTCTGGCCGTGGTTGTGGGCATTGTGGAATCCATCATGGCCCGCCTGCGCATGGAGCGCGTGCCCTTCCTGCTGGGCGCAGCAGCGGGCATGGGCATGCTCACGCTTATTCTGACCCAGGCGAGGTTGCCATGACCACGCTTTTGCAGTCCTGCCTTTTCCTTCTGGTATTGAGCAATTATCTGCTGCTCGGAACGCGCCGCGTTGCGGGCATGACGCGCCTGACAGCCTTTCAGGGGCTGCTGCTGGCGGCCCTGCTGCTGAGCCTTGACCACGCGCTGCTGGCCGGGGCCGTATTGCTGATCAAGGGCGCGTTGCTGCCCGGTCTTTTGTGGCGCACCCAAAAACGGCTGCCCGCCGACGCCCTGATCTGCCCCGCCCGCCGCGTGGGTTTTGGCGTGCTTGCAGGCATGGCCGGCCTGGTATTTTCCATCTGGCTGGACGGCAAGCTGGTCATGCCGCTGGGGCTTTACCCGCCCTTGCTGTTGCCCACAGGGCTGGCAACATTATTCTGCGGATTTATCCTCATTGTGGGGCGCATCAAGGCCATCACCCAGGTCATCGGCTATCTGGTGGCGGAAAACGGCATCTTTCTGCTGGGTGTGCCGCTCATGACAGGCGGCACGGTGTGGTTTGAACTGGCCCTCCTGCTGGACGTTTTCGTGGCTGTCTTTGTTATGGGCATAGCCATCAACCATATCAGCGATTCCTTCGCCTCCATTGATGTGGCACGGTTCCGCAGCCTCAGGGATTAGGACGAGAGCATGCTGACAGCACTTCTTTTCATACCCCTGTGCGCAGGCTGCATCATGCTGCTCTGGGGCCGCGCCGTCATCTGCCGCCTTGGCCTGCCACTCACGGCACTGGCGCACACAGCCCTTGCCGCTTCAATTGCCGTCAAGGTCGCGCGCGGAGAAGCCCCCTCTGAACTTGGCGGCCTGCTGGCCCCGGACGCTCTGGGCGTGCTGTTTCTGATGCTGGCGAGTCTGCTGTTTCTTGCCGCGTCGTTCTATGCCGTGCATTACCTGCGGGAAGAAGAACGCATCGGCGAGCACACCAATATTCTGGATCACGGACGCTTCACCAATGCGCCGGAGCGCCGCTTCACAGCCTGCCTGTGCTTTTTTCTCGGGGCCATGACGCTTGTGACCATCACGCCGCATATGGGCGCGCAGTGGGTGGGCATTGAGGCGACCACGCTTTCAAGCGCCCAGCTCATTTATTTTCACCGTCACAAGAGTTCGCTGGAAGCCACCTGGAAGTACCTGATCATATGCTCCGTGGGCATTGCCCTGGCTCTTCTGGGCAACATATTGCTTTCCGTGTCGTTCCACGGTGCGGAAGGCGCCACTGGCGCAGCAGACGGCATGGATCAGGTGGGCTGGTTTGTGCGCAACGCGGCCCTTGCCGAACCCACGTGGCTCAAGGCGGCCTTTGTTTTTCTGCTGGTGGGCTACGGCACCAAGATGGGCCTCGCCCCACTGCACAACTGGCTGCCCGATGCGCACAGTCAGGCGCCTTCGCTGGTTTCGGCCCTGCTTTCGGGCGCGCTGCTCAACTGCGCCATGCTGGGCATGCTGCGCGGGCACCAGATCATGCTGGCTGCGGGGCTTGGGGGGCTTTCGGGCGGCATGCTCACGTTTTTTGGTATTCTTTCGCTCATGACAGCCGCCATCTTTATTGTGGGGCAAGGCCACTACAAGCGCATGCTGGCCTATTCCAGCGTTGAGCACATGGGCATTCTGGCTCTGGGCATTGGCGTGGGCGGCGTGGCAGTGCCCGGCGCAATGCTGCATGCGGTCTGCCATTCGCTCACCAAGTGCATGCTCTTTCTGCTTTCTGGCAATATCCTTGCCCGCTACCACACCTATTCCAGCTATGATGTGCACGGCATGCGCTGGACCATGCCCGCTACGGCGGCGCTTTGGACAGCAGGATTTCTGGCTGTGGCCGGTTCGCCGCCCTTTGGGCTTTTTGTCAGCGAGCTGCTCATATTCAAGGGCATGCTGGCGGCTGACCTGCCCTGGCTTTCCGCCGGATATCTGGTGCTGTTGGCCATAATATTTGTGGGGCTTTCCGTGTCGGTTCTGCGCATGGTGCAGGGCAACCGCCCCGTGGATCTGCCGCCCGCAAACTCCGAGCCAGTGTTGAGCGTCCTGCCGCCTCTGGTGCTGGGGCTGACCGTGCTGACTCTGGGCCTGTGGATTCCCGACTGGCTGTGGAATTTTCTTAACCGCGCCGCTGCGCTCATAGGCGCGTAAGCGCCAAAGGCTGATGCCAAAACCCACCGGGTTTTGCGCTGCCAACGGTGAGAGGGCCGATGCTATTCGATTACCGCGATACCGTGCCGCTGTCGGGCATGCCCCCTGTTTCTGTTGAAGAACTGGGAGCTTTTGTGCGCCGCTACATTGCCGAAGGCTGGCGTCTGCTGGCCCTGTTCGGCCTGCCGGAATCTTCGGACGAAAACGCCCCTGCGGGATTGTGCTGCGTCCTGGCTCAGGACAGTTCGCACTATCTTGCCGCCATGCGCACCGCCCCCTTGCAGTCCTATGCTTCCATGACGCCCGTTACGCCTCAGACACATCTGTTTGAACGCGAAATATTTGAACAATGGGGCATCCGACCTGAGGGGCATCCATGGCTCAAGCCTGTGCGCCGCATCCCGGACGCCGCCGAAGCCAATGCCAGAACGCAGGCCGAAGGCGGCTCGCTTGCCGCAGCGCCTGGCCAGGCTGCCCAGCCCTATCCCTTCTACAGGGTTGAAGGCGAAGAAATCCACGAAGTTGCCGTTGGCCCCGTACATGCCGGGGTTATTGAGCCGGGGCATTTCCGCTTTCAGTGCCACGGCGAAAACGTGCTGAACCTTGAGATTGCTCTGGGTTATCAGCACCGTGGACTTGAGCGCATGCTTGTGCGCGGCCCCCTTGCCCGTTGCCTGCCCCTGCTGGAATGCGCCGCAGGCGATACAACCATAGGCCATGCCACGGCCCATTGCGTACTGGTTGAACGCATGGCGGGCTGCGTGGTCGGCCCGCGCGCGCACCGTCTGCGGCGGGTGGGCCTTGAACTTGAGCGCCTTGCCAACCACACGGGCGACCTTGGGGCCATTGCCGGGGATACGGGCTTTCTGCCCACCGCCTCGTGGAATGGCCGCATACGCGGTGATTTTCTCAACACTACGGCCTGCCTGTGCGGCAACCGGTTTGGCCGGGGGCTGCTGCGCCCCGGCGGCACGGCCTACGATCTTGACACGGACGGCTGCGCAGACATGCTTGCGCGCCTCAAGGCGGCAGGACGAGACGTGCGCGGTGCTGTGGACGTGATGCTGCATACCGAGAGCGTGCTTGAGCGCCTCACGGGTACGGGCTACGTCAGCAGGGAAAGCGCCCAGAATCTCGGCCTGGTGGGCATGGCCGCACGGGCCTGCGGGCTCAAGGTTGACGCGCGTTTCCACTTTCCCCTTGCCGATCTGCCCACCAGGGACTGCGCACCACGCGTTGAAACCACGGGCGACGTCCTGGCCCGCACCCTCGTGCGCAGCAAGGAGATTGACGATTCCCTGCGCCTGCTCGAGGCAGATATTTCCACTCTCGCCAGCCTGCCGCCCCTTGCGGAACAGCCAGACGCCGAGGCCCTTGCGTCCCTTCCGCCCGATACCCTCGCCGTATCACAGGTTGAGGGCTGGCGCGGCGAAATCTGCCACGTGGCTGTTACCGGGCCTGACGGCAGATTTTTGACCTACAAGGCCATCGATCCTTCGTTCCACAACTGGCCCGGCCTTGCCATGGCCCTGCGCGGCAACCAGATTTCCGACTTCCCGCTCTGCAACAAGAGTTTCAACCTCTCGTACTGCGGACACGATCTGTGAGGCTTTGACATGCTGCGTATTATCAAGGAACGCCTGCACCAGAAATACCGCACGCTGGATTACCCCAATCGCCAGCCTGCGCTCTCTCCCCGGTATCTGGGCAGGCCAGAACTTGCGCAGGTTTCCTGCGGATCGTGCCGCGCCTGCTACGCGGCCTGCCCTGCTGGAGCCCTGCTGCCGACCGCTGGCGCGGGAGACGGCACCCCCACGCTGGACATGGGGCGCTGCACCTTTTGCGGCGCATGCCGTGCCGCCTGCCCCAAGGGTGCCTTTACCTTTACCGGGCAGCACCGCATGGCGTCCTTTACCCGCGAAGGCCTGCTCGTGGTTCCCGGTCAGCCTTTTGCAGAGCAGCCCACGCCGTCCCGGTTTTCCCTGTTCCGCCGCTCGCTCAAGCTGCGGCAGGTCAGCGCCGCAGGCTGCAATGCCTGCGAGGCCGACAGCAACGTGCTCACCACTCTGGTGTTTGACCTTGGCCGCTTTGGCATTGATTTTGTGGCCTCGCCCCGCCATGCCGACGGCATTGCCGTAACCGGCCCGGTTTCAGAAAACATGCGGCTGGCCCTGCTTGATACCTTCAAGGCGACTCCGCAGCCACACATTGTTATTGCCGTGGGGGCCTGCGCTATTTCCGGGGGGCTGTTCCGCGAGAGCGAGCAGTGCAACCGTGGCGTGAGCGAACTGCTGCCCGTGGATCTGTACATTCCCGGCTGCCCGCCCAATCCGTGGACAATTCTTGACGGTCTGACCTCGTTGCAAAAATAACGCCCCCAAGCTGCCGAATTTGCTGATTTCAAACCCGCCACGATACTTTTCCGACCACGCCGCAGGGAGCAAAAAACCGCTCCCCTTGCCGCGTTTTCCCCAGACTTGCCTTAATCTGCATAATGATTATAGTAGATAAGGCTTGTACAGAAAGTACTACCCGGTCATATCGCCACTCAAGGAGATGACCAACACCGCCCTTATGGGAGATGTTCATGCAAATAAAAGCTTTTTTGACGATTCTTGTTCTGCTTTGCTGTTCGCTCATGTTCACCCTGTCTGATGACGCACTTGCAGCTCGTCTTGGCGGCGGTGGTTCTTTTGGCAGCAAACCCTTTATGAGCACGCCTGCGCCCCGTCCGCAGACCACTTTCCAGAATAAGCCCAGCGCCGCTCAGCCTCAGGCACAGGCGGCCCCTGCCGCGCGTCCCGGCGGTATGTTTGGCGGCATGGGCGGCCTCATGGGCGGCCTGCTTGCCGGTACGCTCATCGGTTCGCTCTTGGGCGGTCATGGTTTTGCTGGCGGCGGCTTTATGGACATTCTGCTCATCGGCCTGATGATTTTCCTTGGCCTCAAGCTTTTTGCCGCCTTTCGCGGCTCGAGGCCCGCGCAAGCTTCCGCAGGCGCGCAAGGCGCACAGGGCACGCAGCCCGAAGCGGGCATGATGCGTAACGACAGCGCGAGCAATGGATGGGATGCCCTGCGTGGTCAGGGCGGCGCTGGCGAGGCTGAAACCCCCGGCCCGCAGATTCCCATGCCTCCCGGTTTTGATGCCGACGAATTTCTGCGCGGGGCCAAGATGGCTTACACCCGTTTGCAGACGGCCTGGGACAAACGCGACATGAACGATATCTCGCAGTTTACCACCGAGGCCGTGCAGAAATCGGTACGTGAACAGATGGAAGCCGACCCCAAGCCGAGCACCACAGAAATTCTGCTGGTCAATGCCCAGTTGCTGGGGGTTGCCGATGAAGGTCAGGAACAGTACGCTCAGGTGTTCTTTGACGTGCTCCTGCGTGAAAGTCCTGACCAGCAGACGCCGTCCTCTGCGCGCGAAGTGTGGCACTTTATGCGCCCCGTGACAGGCGGCAACTGGAAGCTGGACGGCATCCAACAGGTAGAATAGACAAGATATTATGCATTTGCACTGATGCAACGCGGGCTGAAAGCCAAGGCCTTCAGCCCGTTTTCTTTCGCAAGAGCAAAACAGCCTTGAGAATGCGTATTCTCAAGGTTTTTTAAACGCCAACTCTGGCGCGGTGGTGCGGCAACAAGGCATACGCCTTGAGGCAAAGCCAACTCACGCAAGCGCCAGAGCAAGGGATACGTGTGGAGATGGAAATGAAAAACTACGTGGAAAAGCACGACAAGCTGGTGCGCTATCTGGATATGACCATTGAAAGCGCCACGCCGGAATATGCCAAGGTAACCATGCCTATCACCGAAAACCACAAAAACGGCATGGGCATGGCCCACGGCGGGGCCATCTTTGCCCTGGCCGATGTGGCCTTTGGCTCTGCCGCTAATGCGGGCAAGGATTACGGCGTGGTAAGCCTGAATACCACCATTGAATACCTGCGCCCCGGCAAGGTTTCCCCCCTCACGGCGGAGGCCTTTGTGGTGCGCAACGGCAAGCATATCCTGAATTATGACGTAAAAATTTACGACGGTTCAGGCGACCTTATTGCCAAGTGCGTTGCCGCCGGTTTTCAGACAGACGTGCTGCTGCCGGATTAATTCATTTCTTAATCACGCAGAGTCCCCGCCCCACTATCCTGACCGGGCAAGAGCAAAGCGCACAACGACATTAACACAAAGCCCCTGCCGGAGGAAAACCCTGCGGCAGGGGCTTTGTGTTAGTTTGCAACAAAAGAATTGCCCCTTGCCGAACCCTTGGCAAGGGGCTTCCACCGTAAACGCTTGGGGCGCATGGAGGTGATGCAGGGCGCAAACGTCAGATACAGAACCTTGCGCACAATATGAAAAATTCAATGCGTTATGCTTTGGCCTTGGGAGTTGGGTGTTCTCCCAAAGATTCCGCCAGAGGCAGGCTGAGGCAAAATTCCGCCCCGCCATCAGCCGCGTTGGCTGCTGTCAGCTCTCCGCCCCGGGCGTGCGCCAGGGAACGGGCCACCGCAAGCCCCAGGCCCACGTAGCGGCCAAGCGTCTTGCCGCCGGATGCATGCGCGGCAACAGGGCTTTGCAGGGCGCGCGTGCTGAAAAAAGGTTCAAATATGTGCGGCATGATGTCGGGCGCGATACCTGGGCCGTTGTCGCGCACCACAAGGTCATACCAGTCCTGCCCCTGCGCATCGCGTCTGGTGCTGGCGGTCAGGGTGATCAGACCGCCGGGGCGCTCTGCCGCTCCTGATGCGGAATCAGTATCACTGAGCGCATCCAGCGCGTTTTCCAGCAGGTGCAGGCATATCTGCTGCAATTCAGGGGCAGACCCCAAGGGGCGGGGCGCGCCTTCTCCCTGCGGCACTCGTACATCGCAGCGCACATGGGCGCTTTCCATGCGTTCGTGCAGCAGGCGCAGCACCTGGGCCACATCCGCAGCCGCATCAAGCGCGCCCACACGGGGGTCGAGCCCGTGCCCGACCATGAGCAGCTTGCGCGTAATCTCGCGCACCCTCAGGCTCTGCGTCCTGATGGTGTCCACAGCCTCGCGCACTTCGCCGATATCCGGCAAAGCTTCGGCTTCCGGCTCTTCCAGACAGTCGCGGATCAGGCCAGCGGCCTGCACCATGATATTCAGCGGATTGTTGACCTCATGGGCCACGCCTTCCGCTACCCGGCCAAGGCTGCGCCAGCGGGCTGCCTCGGCCAGACGGGCTGCTTCCTGCCGTGCGCCTGCGCGCTCCGCCGCCTTGCGACATTCCGCAAGGATGCCGTCCATGCCCACGGGCTTTGAAAGCCAGTTCAGCGCGCCGCGCCGCATGGCCTGCACGGCCTTGCCCATGTCTCCAGCGCCGGAAAGCATCACGACATCTGTCTGCGGGTAGTGCTCGCGCAGAATTTTCAGCAGATCCACGCCGTCCATACCCGGCAGCCCCACATCAAGAAATATGAGGTCTCGAGGGCCGCGCGCCAGTTCGGCCAAGGCTGCATCGGCATCCTGCGCGGTTGCGGTTTCGTAGCCGCGCAATGCCAGACGTTCGGCCAAAGGCTCAGAAAAGGCAGGTTCGTCATCCACAACAAGCACACGCATGGCGAACTCCTATGGCGAACCGCTGCCGCCCGGGCAGTTTCAAAAAAACGCCCATGGGCAATTAACGCATGGATCAGCCGCCTTGCGGCGGGCAAGACCAGCCATCGCCTGTTTTATGACAGGGAGTTGGGACAAACCCTGCAAGAGCGTTTCGTGCAGAAACCCCCTTGTCGCAGGCCGGATGCGCTCCATCCGGCCCTCCCGGCCAAAGCTGCACCAGCGCCTATTTACCGTGCTCTTCCAGCACGTCCTTTTCGTTCATGACATCGCGGGCGGAATCAAAGTCCCCGCCTTCGGCCAGAGAAACAGCCACCATGGCGTTCTCAAGCTTGTCGCGGTAGGCCATGCGAATGCTGTTGAGCAATTCGTCAATGTCCATGGGCTTTCTGAGGAAGTTGTACGCGCCCATGCGATAGGCGGTCTGTTCTTCAGCGTCGCCGCCGTGGCCCGTAAGAATGATGACCTGAACCTGCGGATTGCTCTTTTTGACGTTGCGCAGCACTTCAAAGCCGTCCATGCCGGGCATGCGCAGGTCAAGCACGATAACGTCGGTGGGCTGCTCCACAGCCTTGAGGGCCTCGGGGCCGTCATAGGCCACCCGCGCTTCAAAGCCGCGCATGGCAAGGCGCTCAGACAGCGTGTCCACAAACTGCTTTTCGTCGTCCACCAGCAGGATTTTGATGTCTTCCTTGGTCATGGAATACTCCTTGAAGGCCCGGCAACATGCCGGCGCCGGTTATTCGCCTTCGCTATCGCAGGCCGAAATGGAAAGGAAAAATCTTGGCCCGGCGTCTCGCCAGGGCATAAGCACGGCGCGCCAACCGGGGCGCATGCCGTCCAGCATGGGGCTGCCCGTCATGGCCGCCAGGGCCATCTCGCGGTTGGCCCCTTCCAGTGCTTCTACAATAATGCCTTCTTCCTTCTGCCGCCGCCCGGCGGTGAGGCGCAGGTTCACCTGCCCGCCCACCGAGGCGCAGAGGTCAAACACTTCCAGCAGAGACCGCAGCACAGCCAAAGGCGGCACATTGGCCCACACGGGTTCTTCAGTTTCGCCGCTGGTCAACTGTATCTGCGCCGCGCGTGCCTGACGCGCCGCCAGCAGGCAGAAACTGCGGCTTACCCGCGCAAGATCGCAGGGGCCAGCGCTGCCGGGTTCCATGCCACCAGCCTGAGCCATAAAGTCCATGGCTTCGGAAAGGGCCGCACCCTGAATAATGGAACGCTGCACTTCACTCAATGCCGATGAAAGCCGCTCTGCCCCCGGCGCGGCAACAGTCTTGCCGCCAGCCAGCGTTGCCAGATCCTGCGCCAGCCCGGCAGATTCACGAATCACGGCCAGCACGTTGCGCATGTCGTGAACGGCGGAAGCCAGCAGGCGGGCCATGCACTGACTCTCATTCATGACTTGCCTCCGTTGGCTGAGCATTCCTTGCCTTCACGCACGGCAGCTTGCAGCGTTTCCAGAAAAACATTGAAACTCAGCGGCTTGGTGAGGCAGGCAAAGGCCTGCGCCACAGGATTTGTGCCGTTGTCGTCCACGGCCTCGTGCCCTGTGAGCAGGATAACCGGCAAATCAGGGTACAGAACCTTGAGGCGGCGCAGCACTTCATCACCCGACAAGCCGGGCATGAAGAGATCAAGCACCACAACATCGGGTTTTTCCGGCGTGGCGGCCTGGAGGGCGCTGATGCCGTCATAAACCACATAGGGCGCAAAGCCGCGAAGCGAAAGACGCTCTGCCAGGGTATCGACAAATTCCTTTTCATCGTCAGCCAGAAGGATGCGTAATGACATTCTACACCTCCACCGCGACATCTGGCGGAGTAAGCGGCAGGGTGATGCTTATGGTGCTGCCCCGCCCTTCTTCGCTTTGCACGTGAATTTCGCCGCCAAGCTTGCGCACGATGCCGTAGGTGATGAACATGCCGAGCCCGGTTCCCTTGTCTTTTTTGGTGGAGTAAAACGGCTCAAAAATATGCCGGAGCACTTCGGGCGACATACCCTTGCCGTTGTCCTGCACACTCACCAGCATCTGCCCGTTCTGGCTTTGACAGCGTATTTTAACAAAACGCTCTTCGCCCTGCGGAGTCTGCGTGCTCCCCTCGCCGCCGGCCAGCGCGTCCAGCGCATTGCCCACGATATTGAGGAACACCTGCTGCAACTGGCCTCTGTCGGACACGATTTCCGGCAGGTTAGGCGGCAGTTCCGCTTCAAGTTTGACGCCCCGGTTTTTGGCTTCGCGCTCAAGAAAACCAAGGGTTTCTGAAATAACTTCTTCTATGTGCAGAGCCTGGCGGTTGGCTTCCATGCGGCGGGCAAAGCCCAGCAATCTGTGGGTAATGCCTCGCGCGCGTTCCACTGTGCTTTCAATGCCTTCCAGCAGAGCGCAGAGCCTTTCCTTGTCCTTGCCGTCGCCGCACACCTTGCCCATGCTCAAAAGATCCTGGGCAAGCCCCGCCTTTTCGTAAATGACGGCCAGCGGATTATTGACCTCGTGGGCCACGCCCGCAGCCAGCCGCCCGATGGACGAAAGCTTCTGGTTGTGCTCCATCTGGGCAAAAACAGCGACCCGGCGTTCATCGCTGGCCTGCAACCGGTTTATAAGCTGCTGCATGAGCAGATTAGAAACCATAAAGATCAGGGCAATGCCGCCGCACAAGACCAGCAGCAATTCCGTGCGCAGGGCCAGCCAGGGGCGGATGGCGTCTTCCGTGGGCTTGACGGCCAGCAGCATGAAATCCGTGCCTGCCAGCGTGCACGAGGCCACCATGAGCTGCCTGCCCTTGGGGTCGGTAATACGGCGCACCACTGTTTCGTGCGAGGCCGGGGGCAAATCCATGGGCAGTTTTTCCAGCGCCTTGCCGAAAAGATTGGAATCCGTTTGCAGCACGCCTTCCGTGTCCACAAGAAACACGTCAGTATCATGCTCCGGCCCAACGGTGGATACAACCTGCTGGATGCGCAGGGTATCTGTGGCCACGCGCAACGTCCATGAAACGCCGTTTTCTTCAAGCCTGTGCACTGCCACGACAAGGTGCGGATACCCGCGATACCCCAGAATTGCGTTGCTGAGGTAGCGCCCCTTTATCTCGGTGTCACGCAGCCATGGCTTGCCCGCGTAATCCACTCCCTTGAGCTTGTACGGCCCCACATAGCCAACCTGCTGGCCGTCCGCGTCCACCAGGCCCATATCCACAAAGCCCTGATACTCACTCTTGAGGGCCAGAAACACGCGGTTGAGAGTCCGCTCGTCCAGCAAATCCTTGAAGGTATACGCGTGGGCCAGAAAACTCACCGTGGAAACACGCTCGCCAAGGTACAGTTCCAGCGCCGCCTGCGATTTGCGGGCCAGGGCGTATACCGGGCTTTCCAGTTCGCGCTCAAGGGTACGCATGTACTGCACATGGCTGATGGCCGAAAGTAGCAGCAGCGGCGTAACCGAAACGGCCACCATGAGCACTGTCATCAGCCGCCGCAGCGAGCGGTACCGGGCCGGAGACACCGCCTCCGGAACTTCCAGCAGATGCGCGAAGTAGTTTTTTATCGTGGCAAACATGTGCCCTCCAAGGTCTGCGCCGCCGTCAAGCCCGCTGGTGCGGTTCAGCTCCACGGCGGCACGTTCCCCGGCCCCGTAAGGCAAAACCCCGACTAGTGGCCGCCAGCCACCAGAACGCCCGAAGCCGCAAGGCTGAGCACCAACACTTCAAGCACGGCAATAATCGTCATAATCCACTGCTTCTGGCGCACAAGACTGATCGCAAGCTGCACAAAGCAGATGATGGTGAGCGCCGCAAGAAAAGCGATACCAATGAAATTGCATATATCGCCCTTACCCACAAGGGCAAGCCAGCCCCAACCTTGAGGAATATTGCCCGCAGCACGGTAGGCGGCTGCGTTCTGCGTCCACAGGTGCGGCATCTGGTCCAGAGGGATCTGCGGCGTCAGTACGCCAAAAATATAGAGCGCGTAGGTAACTAGCATTGCCACAAAGCCCAGCAGCGCGCCGTAGAACAGGGTGTCTGCATAGCGCAGTTGCGCGGGGGAGGCCTTTATGTCGTTCTTCAGATCAGTGGTCATTGTTTTCTCCCTTCAGTTCAAGCGTATCCAGTTCGGATTACCAGCCGAGGCCCTTCATGAGGGCCTTGGCCCCAGAGAAGAAGAGCACGCCAATAACCATGTAGCGGATGAACTTGGGCTTGGCCTTGGCAAGCAGCCGCACACCCACCACAGAACCCAGCATGAGGCCGACGATGGAAGGAACGGCCATGAGCGGGATAACGCAGCCCTGGTTCAGATACACCCAGGCGGCAGACGTGTCGGTAATGGAAAGCAGGAATTTTGAGGTGCCCACGGCCACCTTGAGAGGCGCGCCCATGAGCAGGTTGAGCACAGGCACGTTGGCCCAGCCAGCGCCAAGGCCGAACATGCCAGCCATGATGCCGATGGCGATGAACAGCAGCAGGCCAGCCAGGGTGCGGTGAGTTTTCCACTCCACCACTTCACCAGTGCTGGGTTCAAGGAAAACGCCGTTCATGCCGAGCGCAAGGCCTATGGCATCCTGCTTGGTCACTACAGGGCGCACGGAATTTTTGGAAAGCAGCAGCAGCACGGCAATGCCAAGGATGGTCGCGCCAAGGCAGGTCTGAATGACGTTGGTAGGCAGCGCCAGGCCGAGCATGGCGCCCACGATGGCGCAGGCAGAGGCAATCAGCGCCACAGGCAGAGCCAGACGCAGGTTGGCGAAGTTACGCCGCAACAGACCGGGGCCAGCGGCCAGCGCTCCCGCAAGGGCCACCAGCAGGCCAGCGCCCCGCACAAAGTCGAGGTGGAAGGGGAAAAACCCGCTCACCAGCGGCACAAACAAAACGCCGCCGCCCACACCGGCCATGACGGCGATCACGCCGAGGATAAAACAGAAGAACAGCAGGGCCAGCGGCCAGTACCACCACGGATGGTTGTCTACAGCCACCGCTTCAGGCGCTTGCGAAGCAGCAGGAGCGGCTTCAGCGGGCGCGGCCTGCACCGAAGTATCGGCGGCAGCCACAGCCACAAAAGACTGGGCCTGGGTTTGAGCGGCATTTTCAGCCTGCGCCGTTACGGCGGCCTGAGCAGCCGGAAGTGCCTCAGCGGCCTGCGCCGACACCGGACAGGCAAGCCAAAGGCACAGTGCCACGGGCAGCAGAATGAACTTCACCACAAAATTCTCAGCCCCGCTCTTCGGGGTTCTTTGGAAATCAAAAGCCATTGTTTCCCCCTTGCGGCCTTTTGCCGACGCAAGTTTATTTACTGTCAGCCCAAGGTAGGTCTCAACGGACTTGCGCGCTATCAGGAGAATCCTGATTTGTGAAATAATGACTAAGGAATTTCCCCAGAGGGGTAAGGGGGGAATTTTGCCTGGCGGCGGCGAGGATCATCCTTTGATTTTTGCTGCCCTTCGGGCATGTAATTCCGCCGTCCGGCGGAGTTTGGGACGCCTGCGCGGCGCGCGGCAAGGTGGGGCCGGTTATGGGGCTACGCCCCCTTCTCGGCCCCCCTTGCATCCCCCCCGAA
>NZ_JANFYZ010000024.1 GCF_024460775.1 Desulfovibrio desulfuricans
TGATGGGCACGCCCTGATGCTGCCAGTTAATCTCAAGCTGGGGCAAAATATGCAGGCCCAACGATGTCAGTGCCTGCCCAACCCCAGATTCAAACCAGTGCCCTCGCTGCAGCGTAAGCAGGCGCTCCAGGCTGTTTGTGGTGGGGAGCACCTTTCTGGCCAATGCAGACCGTGGGCATTCCCAGTGCTGGCCGATATCGCTCATTCCCACATAGCAGGAGCGGTCGCCTAGGTGGGCAAGTGTGTCGTTGTGGGCAACGGCCTGCAGACCTTGCCTGATTAACGCCCTCAATCCTTCCGTGCGGTCCATCTGTTCCATGGTTTAGCCTCCATAAACGTGAAAAGGCCGCCATCAGGCAGCCCTTTCACTCGGTGTTTTGATTTTTTCTATGCAGCATCAACATATTTCCACCACAATTTTCTCTGCGGGCTCCAGAGGAAGCCCGAGCCGGTAAGTAATTCCTTTTTGGCTTGTGTATTGCCGGTGGCAATGATGCAAGGGCGTCCGTCCTGAGCTGTAACTTGCTGGTAGGTGACGCCTTCAAGTGGTGGAAGGCTTTCAAGGCTGGATGACGGGCGATTTGAGGGGCTTGAAAGGTTGTTTTTGATGGAAGGCTCGCGTTGCCGCGTTTTTTGCGATCCAGGGGCGATTACGGGCAATTTGGGTCGGGTAGGCGATTTTTTGCCATTTTTAGCCCCTTCGCCATCGTCATCTTCGGTTACCATGCCCAACATGGCGGTTAACGCGTAGCGGCGAGCATAAGTAATTGCCGATCCCATGCCCTGCGGGTCGGCCTTGGGCAAAGGAACCACGGCCAGAGAGCTTTGCCACTGCCCGGACTCCGCATGGGTGAGCTTGGTGACCAGGCCGAGAGAGTTGGGCTGCTCCGCAGGCACAGGGTACTGGCACAGCCAGATGCCGTTTTCGATAAGCGCATCGCGACAGGCGTCCATGACGCTTTTGAGGCTGGCGTACCAGCTTTTGGTAAAAGGATTTTCAGCATCCTTGGCCATAGGTTGCACGGTGCGCTGGACGTTGAGCAAGGCCTTGGCCAAGTCGGTGATGCTTTCTGATTGGTATTGGTTCATATGAAAATTCTCCTTGGATAGCAAAATGACAAACCCCGCCCAGCTTAGCGCTGGACAGGGTTTTCAGGTTGTTTGAAATCTTACTATGGTGTTCTTGAAAGAATAATATATTCTTAAACTTGGATGAATAACAATTTTAGCTACCTGGGGGTGCTTTCGTAGGTCTATCTTCTGCGTTTCGTTCTTAGATTCATATGTCAAGATTGACGGGTTTAAAGCAGAGTATAGAGGTGGTCCCCATTGTTCGGACAGCAGACAGCGATTCGTTAGCTTGTTTTTCCCTTATCAGGCTGCCTTTACAAGCCCTTGTTCGTAGTAAGTGTCCGGAGGCAAGCCTCCCAAGCTGCTGTGAGGCCGGAGCCGATTGTAAAAGTCGATCCATCTGCCGATTTCGGCACGAGCTTGGGAGCCGGTTTCAAAAGCGTGCAGATACACGCATTCATACTTGAGCGAGCGCCAGAGGAGTTCGATGAAGACATTGTCCAGCCAGCGGCCACGGCCATCCATGGAAATGCGGATACCGTTCTCCCGCAAGACATTGGTGAACGCGAAGCTAGTGAATTGGCTGCCTTGCTCGGTGTTGAAGATATCGGGTTTGCCGTGGTTCGCCAAGGCTTCTTCCAGGGCCGCGACACAAAAATCCGCGTCCATGGTGTTGGAAAGTCTCCAGGACAGCACCTTGTTACTGCGCCAGTCCATAACGGCCACCAGGTACAAAAATCCTTTTGCGCATGGGGATGTACGTGATATTCGCTCACCAGACCTGATTGGGTCTGGTGATGGACAATCCCCGCAAGAGATACAGGTAGCGCGTATGCTCTGGATGAGGAATACTGGTTTTGGGCTTTTGGTACACCGCCATCAGCCCCATCAGGCGCATAAGACGCCGAACGCGTTTTCTGCCCACGCTATAGCCCAGCAGACCAGATAATCACGCATCTGGCGCACTCCTAGGAACGGCCATTCGGTAAAGGCTCTGTCGATTTCCTGCATAAGAACAAGAGTCAGGGCCGAATTCGCCTTTGGGCACATAATTAATACAGGCCGGGACGGGCTATTTTGAGCAGAGCGCATTGACGAACCATACTGAGCTGCGCATGGCTGGAATCAACCATGCTCTGCCTGCGGGAGACGCTCACCGCACGCAAAAAGCCCCTCAGACAACCTGGTCTGCACCCCGTGCGTTGGGCGTTCTGAGGGGCTTGGCCAGCGTTTTGGTGGAGCAAACAGCGCTCGACCGCAACTCAGTCTCAAGCTTCAATCTTCCCCGTAACACATTGAAAAACAAGGGATTCACATAGGAAGTCAAGTCGAGCCCCAAGTTCCCACCGAGGAAGCAACTTTTCTCTCCCGATTTCCAAGCTCCGGACGAGGATGCTGGGTTTGCAACCCGCGCGGATACCAGGAACAATCTCCCAACGAATCTGATTCGATTCCGAAAACCGGAATCGAACTGGCCTACCTGCCCGGCAGTTCCGTACCGCGACTCATGATCTCGATATAGCCCGCATAGCTGAACAGGCGGTTGCGTTTCTGGGCGGTCAGCTCCTTGACGATGCCAAGCTGCTCGAGGTGACCGAGCGCCTTGTTGACCGTGGCCGGGGTGATGCCGGTCTTCTCCACCAGCGAGCCCGAGGTGGCGATGGGATGCTCCATGAGTGCCCGGTGAACCTGCAGGGTGGATGAAGCCGCCCGTCCCAGCCCACTGATCTTGTCACGGTCCTGGTTCGACAGGTCGAGGAGCTGCTGGGCCGTTTCCACCGCCTGGGTGGCAGTGACGATCACGGCCTCAGCAAAGAAGTCGAGCCAGGCTTCCCAATCACCGGTCATGCGCACGTTGTTGAGCAGTTCGTAGTAATACTGGCGGTGCGTCTTGAAATAGAGGCTGAGGTAGAGCATCGGCTCCCGCAGCACTTTCTGCTCGCACAGGAGCAGCGCGATCAGCAGACGACCCAGACGGCCATTACCATCTAGGAACGGGTGGATCGTCTCGAACTGCACATGGGCCAGCGCCGCCTTGAGCAGTACCGGGGTCGGCTCCGGCTGGTCGTGGAGGAAAAGCTCCAGCTTGCTCATGCACTCCAGCACTTCTTCGGCAGGCGGTGGAACAAAGGCCGCGTTGCCCGGCCGGGTGCCGCCGATCCAGTTCTGGCTGCGCCGAAATTCCCCTGGGGTCTGATTGCTGCCCCGGCCCTTCTTCAGCAGCACACCGTGGATCTCACGGAACAGCCGCAGCGACAGCGGTAGCCCTTCCTCCAGCAGGCGCAGGCCATGGTCGAGGGCCGCAACATAGTTACTGACCTCCCGCACGTCATCCAGCGGAACGCCGGGCTCTTGATCCAGTTCGAACAGCAGCAGATCCGACAGGGACGACTGCGTTCCCTCGATCATCGAGGAGAGCACCGCTTCCTTACGGACGTACATATAAAGGAACAGCGAGGTGTCCGGTAGCAGGGTCGAGACGCTGTCCAGCCGCCCGAGCGCCAGCAGCGCCTGATCGAACTTGCTGCGCAGCTCCGCCGTCCACTCGATGGCTGGACGTGGCGGCAGCGGCGCGGGCACGAAGGCCTGGGCCTTCTCACCCACCGTCGATATGGTCACGTATCTGCCTTGGAGTTCTCGCTTCATCCTGCCCGCCTCGAACCTAAAATAAGGTTCGTCTTTATTTTATTTTCATTGCACATCCTAAAATAAAGAATCGGGAAGGAAAGATCAAGCGGATTTCCTGAACGGCCACTTCGATTTCCTCAGACGAGCGTTCGACGCTGCAACACATCTGCTAAGCGGAAAAAAATTACAACCACGGCTCCGATTTTTCGATTGCCGGAAATCTCCTGCCATCAAAGGGTTTCTGGCCGTTGGCCGGAATGGGCATTCTCCGGGGGTGGGAAGTACAGTTTCAACCCCATTTCCTTTTCGGGGTCACTTTCGGACCTGCGTTTTCTCTGTCCCACCGAAAAATCCTCGAACTCGTCTTGAACCACTCTTGAAGCTCAACCCATTGAAAAATCTGGGTTTCGATGCGAGGCGGCTTTGGCGGAAGGTCGGAAACGCGGGAAATCCGGGTGAATAATTTTTGCGGATTTGAGGTGAGTCCGATTTGCGTTAGCTCTCAGACCGGCAAAATCGGAGGGAACGACGACCTACCACAAAACAGTCTCAAAGCCCGCGTTCCTCGTAACTCCTTGATAATAAACTCCGAAGTCATCTCGCACAACCATTTCCCGACAATCCGACCAGAGAAACGATTTTCTCCCCTGATTTCCCTGCACCGGACGAGGGTGGCGGGTTGCAGTAAAAACGGATACCTGGGGCTTTTCATCAACAACTTCGAATCCGGTTTTCGGACGCCGGTTCAGTTCCCAAAACGGGAATCGAATTGATCCTGACATCATCCCTTCGGCGGACACGGATCGTTCCCGTGGCTGTCCTTGTTCTGGATCTTCCCGTCCTTGCCGTGGATGTAGAACTCGGTGCCTTGGTTCTGGCTGATCTTACGCCCGGCATCGACGGCATCCTGCTTCTTGTCGAAGTGGCCGCTGCTGCGGGTCGCGCCGTCTTTCTTGACGTCCCAGCCGCCGTCGGCGTTGGGTACGACATGATGTGATCCTGGTTTCTTTGGCATGGTCGCCTCATATTTCATGGTTTCTGTTGATATGAGTTGCACCAACCGTTCTCCGCTACGATTGCATCAGCATCCGCTCCTCAGCATGGTCAACGCGCCACTCCTTGCTTCGGTCATCGGTCAGGATCACGGTGAAAACGGACCTACCAATCGAAGCAGAACGGCCGTCTTCAGAATAGTCATCAATCCCGAAGTGGGCAGAGAGAGACGCCGTAACCACAGCGCCAGGTGGTGCCAGTTGCCCGGCGTTTCGGAGGAGTGTTCTCTGACACATACTGGCAAGAGTCCGGTTCCTCTCAATGTCGAATTCCGATGGTTCGATTCGCAGTTCCAGGAGGTCAATTGCCACCGTCAGCAACTGGTGCTGATACGCCAGCCAGGCATAATGCTGGGCCGAACAGGCAAACATATGAGCGATGCCGCTGGCGAAGCTCTTGATATGCTTGCGGCCCAATTTTTTCTGCTCGAATGGTGTATCTGCCGTTACCATTGATCAATCCTCGCGCTTTGACTCAACCAGACAGGTTCACTCCGGCTGCCAGGCGCAATCTGCCCAGTGCGCTTCGTAGCGTTTCACAAAGTCTTTCATCTCCCGGATGTTGGCGGCAGGTTCGCGGCAAGCCCGGGCGCAGGTGGAAACAACATCCCGGTAGAACCGAACGGCCACGCCCGATGACGATGCAATAACAAAAGTCCCGATCAACCCGCTGCCGTCGTCACCGGATCGGGCCAACCCGGCCATCGCCCTTGAAGATTGGAGTCACATCCATCGGCCAGCAGGTCGCTGGATGTTGATTCTTGACTTTCGGCATGTTAGGCATAATATTATGCAAAGTCTTGCAAGAATTTCCTCGAGCGAGGCCGCGTGACGTCGGAACTTGTGGGGGTGGTATGACAGCGCGCCAGCAGGCGATCTTCACACTCGACGAGTTGGCTGCCTACTTGAAAGTCGGCAAGCGGACGCTTTACCGGCTCGCCTCGCACGGGGAGATTCCGGCCTTCAAGGTCGGCGGGACGTGGCGGTTTCGTCAAAGTGAAATCGATCGATGGATCAATGATCAGATCCAAGCAGGCAGAAAGAAGGAGGTGATACGCACAGATGAGCAGCCAAAGTCAGTGGAACACTCCGTGTCGTCTGGGCGCGCTGTCCGTCGCCGCAGGCAAACGGAGTGAGCGAGAGTCTTCAATTTTTCTTCTGGAGGTGTGACATGGACATTGATTTCAAGAAATTGGCTCCCTGGAACTGGTTCAAGAAGGAGCAGGAAGAACAACAGAGCACTGCCTCGCTGCCGGTGCAGCGCAATGACCTGCCGGTGGCGGGTGGGCCCGTCAGTCCCATCCTGCAATTGCATCGCGAGATCGACCGCCTCTTTGACGATGCATTTCGAGGCTTCGGCTTTCCGGCGCTGGCCATGCCGCGATGGCCGTCGGACTGGCCGGGCCTGCTGAAGCCGGCACTTGACATCCAGGAAACCGACAAGCTGTATAAGATTTCTTTGGAGGTTCCCGGCGTCGAGGAAAAGGACATCCAGATCACGCTCGACAACGACGTGCTGCTGGTGCGCGGTGAAAAGCGTCAGGAGCAGGAAACGAAAGACGGCGGTTTCCACCGGGTGGAGCGCTCCTACGGCAGCTTTCAGCGCGCTCTGAACCTGCCGGCCGATGCCAACCAGGACACGATCAAGGCCGCTTTCAAGAACGGCGTGCTCACGATCACGATGGAAAAGCGCGAGGCCAGTGCGCCCAAGCAGGGCCGCTCGATCCCGATCAACGGCTGACGCTGGTCGGCTCGCTTTTCTCAAAACCACAAAAGGATGAGCCGCCGTGATCGGCGGCGTCTCATCAAATCAATCTTTACAGGAGCATCAGCATGGCCAGAAAACAATGCCAGGTCTGCGGCCAGCCCGCCACGGTGCGGGTGGAAGCCAATCTCAATGGTCGCCACAGCACCATGCTGTTGTGTGACGATCACTATCGCCAACTGGTGCGCCAGCAAAAGCGCACCGTCTCACCGCTGGAAGCCTTGTTCGGCTCGCGCAGCGGGCTGTTCGAAGACTTCCTTGGCAGCGACTTCTTCCGCATCGGTGACGACGCACCGTCCATGGCGGCCGATACCGACGAGGTCGTCGATGCCTCGTTCGGCGAACCCGCCCCGGCCGGTACGGGCACCGCGCGCCGTCGCGGCAGTGGGCTCGCCAGCCGTATCAGCGAACAGTCCGAGGCCCTGTTGCAGGAAGCCGCCCGACACGCTGCAGAGTTCGGGCGCGCCGAAGTCGATACCGAACACCTGCTGCTGGCGCTATCCGACAGCGACGTGGTCAAGACCATCCTGGGGCAGTTCAAGATCAAGGTCGATGACCTCAAGCGACAGATCGAATCCGAAGCCAAGCGCGGCGAGAAGCCGTTCGAGGGCGAAATCGGCGTGTCGCCCCGGGTCAAGGACGCGCTCAGCCGCGCTTTCGTGGCATCCAACGAACTCAGCCACTCCTATGTCGGCCCGGAGCATTTCCTGATCGGGCTGGCCGAGGAAGGCGAAGGCTTGGCAGCCAACCTGCTGCGCCGTTACGGCCTCACGCCGCAAGCGCTGCGCCAGCAGGTGAGCAAGGTGGTCGGCAAGGGGGCCGAGGATGGCCGCGCCGAGACGCCGACCAACACGCCCGAGCTGGATAAATACTCGCGCGACCTCACCAAGATGGCGCGCGAGGGCAAACTCGATCCGGTCATCGGCCGTGCGCAGGAGATCGAGACCACCATCGAGGTGCTGGCCCGGCGCAAGAAAAACAACCCGGTGTTGATCGGTGAGCCCGGCGTCGGCAAGACCGCCATTGTCGAAGGACTGGCGCAGCGGATGGTCGCCGGCGAAGTGCCCGAGACGCTGCGCGACAAGCGTCTGGTCGAACTCAACATCAACGCCATGGTGGCAGGCGCCAAGTACCGCGGCGAGTTCGAGGAGCGCGTGCAGAAGGTGCTCAAGGAAGTGACCGAGCACCAGGGCGAGCTGATTCTCTTCATCGACGAGGTGCACGCCATCGTCGGTGCAGGCCAGGGTGGCGGCGAAGGCGGGCTGGACGTGGCCAACGTGTTTAAGCCGATGATGGCGCGCGGCGAACTGAACCTGATCGGCGCCACCACGCTCAACGAGTATCAGAAGTACATCGAAAAGGATGCCGCGCTGGAGCGCCGCTTCCAGCCGGTGATGGTGCCCGAGCCGACGGTAGCGCAGACCATGATGATCCTGCGCGGCCTGCGCGACACCTTCGAGGCGCACCACAAGGTCAGCATCACCGAGGATGCGATCATCGCCGCCGCCGAGTTGTCGGACCGCTACATCACCGCGCGCTTTTTGCCTGACAAGGCCATCGACCTGCTCGACCAGGCGGCCGCACGCGTGAAGCTGTCGGCCACGGCCCGCCCGGTGGCGGTGCAAGAGCTGGAGTCCGAACTGCACCAGCTGCGGCGTGAGCAGGACTATGTGGCCTCGCGCAAGCAGTACGACAAGGCCGCCGAGCTGGGCAAGCGCATCGAGGCCAAGGAGACTGAACTCAAGAAGCTCGTCGAGGAATGGGAACGCGAGCGCGCCTCGGGCAGCGCCGAAGTCAAGGCCGAGCATGTCGCGCAGATCGTCTCGCGCCTGACCGGCATTCCGGTCAACGAGCTGACGGTGGAAGAACGCGAGAAGCTGCTGCATCTGGAACAGCGGCTGCATGAGCGCCTGGTAGGACAGGACGAAGCAGTACGTGCCGTGGCCGATGCCGTGCGGTTGTCGCGGGCGGGGCTGCGCGAGGGCAGCAAGCCGGTTGCTACTTTCCTGTTCCTCGGACCGACCGGCGTGGGCAAGACCGAACTCGCCAAGGCGCTGGCCGAGTCGATCTATGGCGATGAAGGTGCGCTGCTGCGCATCGACATGTCCGAGTACGGTGAACGCCATACCGTGGCACGCCTGGTGGGCGCGCCTCCGGGCTATGTGGGCTATGACGAGGGCGGCCAGCTCACCGAGAAAGTGCGGCGCAAACCCCACAGCGTGTTGCTGCTGGACGAGATCGAGAAGGCTCACCCCGACGTCTACAACATCCTGCTGCAGGTGTTCGACGACGGGCGGCTCACCGACGGCAAGGGCCGGGTGGTGGATTTCACCAATACCATCATCATCGCCACCTCGAACTTGGGCTCGGACATCATCCAGCGTCGGCTGAAGGCCCGTGGCGCCGCCGGCGAGGAATACGAGAAGACCAAGTCCGAGGTGATGGACGTGCTGCGCGGACACTTCCGCCCCGAGTTCCTCAACCGCATCGACGAGATCATCGTCTTCCATGCGCTGGGCAAGGAGGAGATCCGCCATATCGTCGGCCTGCAGCTCGATCGTGTGGCCCGCAACGCCGCCAGCCAGGGCGTGACGCTGACCTTCGATCAGACCTTGATCGATCACTTCGCGGAGGAAGGCTACAAGCCCGAGTTCGGCGCGCGTGAGCTCAAGCGGCTGATCCGCAGCGAGCTGGAGACGGCACTGGCGCGCGAGATGCTCGGTGGTGGCATCGGCAAGGGCGATCACGCCAACGCCCGCTGGGATGACAAGGCCGAACGGGTGGTCTTCGAGCGCCAGGAGCCGCCCGCGAAGCCGGTCGAGCCTGAAAAGCCCGATGCCGCGAACGTGGCCGAGGCACCGCCTAGCGACGAGAGCAAGCCTGCGCGCAAGAAGAAGCCGGCGGGCGGCGAATCTTGAGTCATGAGGAGGCTGTCGTGTCCGACCCCAACGGGCTGACATGGGCAGCCACCCTCGTGTCGCTGGCGGTCGCTATCCCCATAGCGGGGCACGCGGTCATCTACAAGCGTGACCCTCGATCGGCCACGCTGTGGGTACTGCTGATCGCCTTGTTGCCGCTGGGCGGTTCGCTGCTGTATGGGCTGTTCGGCATCAACCGTTACCAGCGGCGGGCGCGGCGGCTCTTCCCGGGGGCAGATCCTGCTGTTCGGCAGGACCTCTCGCCCACGATGCCCGAGCCCGTATCGCCGCCGCTTGCCGGCCTGGCGTACCTGGTGGGACGCGCCACCGGCCAGTCGCTGACCAGCGGCAACCGCATCGAGCCGCTCATCGATGGCGAGCAGGCCTACCCGGCCATGCTCGCCGCCATCGAATCGGCGCGGCACAGCGTCGCGCTGGCTTCGTACATCTTCGACGGCCAAGGCATCGGGGCGCAGTTCGTCGATGCGCTGCGCCGGGCTCATGAGCGCGGCGTGCAAGTGCGGGTGCTGATCGACGACGTCTATGCCCGCTGGAGGCCCCGCAGCGCCTACCGCGCCTTGCAACGCGCCGGCGTTCCGGCGGCGACGTTCAACCCGACGTTGATTCCCGCGCGCCTGCATGGCGCGCATCTGCGCAATCACCGCAAGCTGCTGGTGATCGATGGCGAGACGGGTTTCACCGGCGGCATGAACATCTTCAGCCCGTATTGGCGGCCCGATGCGCCGGAGCAGGCCTGTCACGATTTGCACTTTCGTCTGCGCGGGCCGGTGGTTGCGCATCTGATTCGGTGCTTCACCGACGATTGGTGCGATACCACGGGCGAGCGGCTCAACGAGGGTTTCTGGGGCGAACCGCCCGCAACGGCTGATGAGCAAGGAACCTCTTGGGCGCGCGGCATCGAGGCCGGTCCCGATGAGGCCCTGGACAGGATGCGCTGGACCTTCATGGGCGCTTTGAGCGCGGCGAAGCATTCGGTGCGCATCTGGACACCTTACTTCGTGCCCGATCAGCCGATGATCGCGGCGCTGAGCACGGCCGCGTTGCGCGGCGTGCGCGTCGAGGTGCTGACGCCTGCGAACGGAGACCATCCCACGGTGCAATGGGCGGCGCGCGCCCACTACTGGCAGGTGCTTGAGCACGGTGTGCGCATCTTCGAACGGCCGGGCCCGTTCGACCACAGCAAGCTGATGCTGATAGACGGCCAGTGGTGCTGCCTGGGTTCGGCCAATTGGGATGCACGCAGCCTGCGCCTGAACTTCGAGTTCAATGTGGAGGTGTACGACACCGCGTTGTCTACGCGGCTGTCATCCCTTTTTGATGCCGCCCGTGATGCGGCGGACGAGATATCGGCGATGGCGTTGCGCGCCCGCCCGCTGGCCATCCGCTTGCGCGACGGGGTGGCCCGTCTGTTCACTCCCATTCTCTAGCGACACGACTTGCGAGGAACATTGCCCATGGAAAAGAAAGATCAATGGAACATTGGCTACTGGATCGTCGCCGGCCTGTTGCTGCTGACGCTGCAGAACTACTGGCAGGCGGCCAAGACCGTCGAGCCCGTGCCCTACAGCGAATTCGAGAAGGCGCTGGCCGAGGGGCGCGTCGCCGAAGTGCTGGTGTCGGACCGCACGGTCACCGGGCGCCTGAAGTCGCCGGACAGCCGGGGCAAGACCACCATCGTGGCCACCCGCGTCGAACCCGACCTGGCCGAGCAGCTGTCGAAATACGATGTGTCCTACGCGCGAGTGGTGGAAAGCACCTGGCTGCGTGATGTGCTCTCCTGGATTCTGCCGGCCGTGGCCTTCTTCGGCGTCTGGTTCTTCCTGTTCCGCCGCTTCGCCGAGAAGCAGGGCATGGGTGGTTTCCTGAGCATCGGCAAGAGTCGCGCCAAGGTGTTCATGGAGAAGAACACCGGCGTCACCTTTGCCGATGTCGCGGGTGTCGATGAGGCCAAGGCCGAGCTGGTCGAAATCGTCGACTTCCTGAAGAACCCGCAGGATTACGGCCGCCTCGGCGCGCGCATCCCGAAAGGTGTGTTGCTGGTTGGCCCGCCCGGCACGGGCAAGACCCTGCTGGCCAAGGCCGTGGCGGGCGAGGCCGGGGTACCGTTCTTCTCTATCTCCGGCTCGGAGTTCGTCGAGATGTTTGTCGGCGTGGGCGCGGCGCGGGTGCGCGACCTGTTCGAGCAGGCGCGCGGGCAGGCGCCGGCCATCATCTTCATCGATGAACTCGACGCGCTGGGCCGTGCACGCGGCGTCGGCGGGCCCATCGGCGGCCACGACGAGCGTGAGCAGACGCTCAACCAGCTGCTCACCGAGATGGACGGCTTCGACAGCTCGGTGGGGCTGATCATCCTCGCCGCCACCAACCGCCCCGAAATCCTCGACCAGGCGCTGCTGCGCGCCGGCCGCTTCGACCGCCAGGTGCTGGTGGACCGGCCCGACAAGAAGGGACGGCTGGACATCCTGAAAGTCCACGTCAAGAAGGTGACGCTGGCTCAGGATATCGATCTCGAACAGGTGGCTGCGCTGACCACGGGCTTTTCGGGTGCAGACCTCGCGAACCTGGTCAACGAGGCCGCGCTGGCCGCGACCCGGCGCAAAGCGTCCGCCGTGGAGTTGCAGGATTTCACCGCCGCCATCGAGCGCATCGTGGCGGGCCTGGAGAAGAAGAACCGATTACTCAATCCCAAGGAGCGGGAAACCGTGGCCTATCACGAGATGGGCCATGCGCTGGTGGCGCTGGCGCTGCCCGGCACCGACCCCGTGCACAAGATCTCGATCATCCCGCGCGGCATCGGCGCGCTGGGCTACACCTTGCAGCGCCCCACCGAAGACCGCTTCCTGATGACGCGTACCGATCTCGAGCACAAGATCGCCGTACTGCTGGGCGGGCGTGCCGCCGAAAAGCTGGTGTTCGGCGAGTTGTCTACCGGGGCGGCGGACGATCTGGCGCGAGCCACCGACATCGCCCGCGACATGATCACCCGCTTTGGCATGGACGAAGGACTGGGCTACATCGCCTTCGAGGCGCAGCGGCCACGCTTTCTCGATACACCGGAACTGGCCCACGGCGGCTGCCGGGTGGCCGAATCGACCCAGGCGCGCATCGATCAGGCCATCCGCGACATCGTGATGGGCGTGTTCGAGCGCGCCTACCGGATCCTCGACACCAACCGCGCGGTGCTGGAGCGTTGTGCGCGCGAACTGCTGGCGCGGGAAACGCTCGACGAGAACGACATCCTTCAATTGACCCAAGGACTTGTTCTTGATAGAAACGAAAAGTAGTAGGCGCTGTTCAGAGTGAACCGGCGGCTCTGTTCGGTGCGTCATCCAATTCGCCGGCATTGTTCAAGGAGAACCGATATGTCTGCATTGACTCCGTGGGACCCCTTCCGGGAACTGGATGAATTGCAAAACCGCCTGGCGACGATGTTCGGACGGACACCCCAGCGACAGGGCGCCCGTACCGGCAACGAAGCCATGACCACGGCGGACTGGGCACCAATGGTGGATATCAGCGAGGATGAGAACGCATTCCTCCTCAAGCTGGATCTGCCGGAGGTCCCCAAGGATGCCGTGCGCGTCAGCGCGGAAAACGGTGTGCTCACCATCAGCGGCGAGCGCAAACTGGAAAAAGAGGAGCAGGGCAAGAAGTTCCACCGCATCGAACGTGCGTATGGCCGCTTTGTGCGCAGCTTTGTCTTGCCTGACAACGTTGATCCGACCAAGGTGACGGCTTCCATGAAAGACGGCGTGCTGGAAGTGCGGCTTGTCAAGGCCGAGCAAGCCAAACCGAAACAGATTGAAATCTCAGTCAACTAACTTTAATTAGGAGCCCAAGATCATGAATATCAAACAGCCACAATACATCTTCTCCGCACTTGCCCTGGCGGTCGTCGTCGGACTGAGCGGACCGGCTCTGGCCCAATCGGCGGCAGGTTCTAGCCCAGGTGCTGCAGCACCCTCTGCCGCATCCAAGGCGGCACAGCCACAGGTAGATGACAAGGTCGCCCGGGAAGCCGCGGAAAAGCGCGCCGAACTCGCCCAAGATGCAATCACTGCGCTGGCCAAGACCCATGAGGCATTGATCCTCCTTGATGCAAAGAAGACCAAGGAGGCGCTCGCTGCGCTGGAACTGGCCAGCGGAAAGCTGGAACTGGTATTGGCGCGTGACCCAAAACTTGCTTTGGCGCCCGTCGATGTACGCGTCATCACCCACGATATCCACGCCAACGTGGAATCGGTAAAGAAAGCGGTCAAGTTGTCTCAGGAGTTGTTGGGTGATGGCGAGGTGCAAAAGGCCCGGCCCATCGTTGCCAATCTGGCCAGCGAAATCGTGATCGAAACCGACAACCTGCCGATGGCAACGTACCCGGCAGCGATCAAGTCGGCCGCACGGCTCATCGACAGCGGCAAGATCGACGACGCCAAGGCGGAACTCGCCCGAGCACTGAACACGCTGGTGGTGACCTCGGTCGCCTTTCCTCTGCCCGTGCTACGGGCTGAAGCCGCGATGGCAAAAGCTGAAAAGCTGGCCGAGACCGACAAGCGCGATGCCAAGCAGAACGAGGAGCTCAGCGCCCTGCTGGCCTACGTGCGCACGGAAATCGAGCTGGCGCAGATCCTGGGTTATGGCAAGAAGGCGGATTTCAAACCCATCTTCGATCAGGTGAAGTCCATTGAGCAAAAGTCGGCTGGTGGCAAAAGCGGCAAGGGATGGTTCGACGAGTTGAAGACGCGCCTCCAAAAGCTGTTTTGAGGTGATGAAGGGGCCGACTGTTCGGTCGGTCAGTCTCGCGATGTTCGCAGTCAGCCCCAATAGATTCGCCTATTTTCACTAGCTCATACGAGGCATATCACCATGAATGAGCAAACATCGAATCCCAATGCGACGAACGAAGGAATAAACGAACAGGCCGCGGTAAGCAGCCTTCCTGTCAGTCCAGAGGCCAAGCCTGAAGTCGTCACGGAGGTACAGCCTGAGGTTCAGAAGGAAATGGACTCGCAGGCGGCAGACAAACGTAAACAAGTCCTCGATGAGGCCGTCTCGGCCTTGGCGCTGACCAAATCAGCGCTGGCCGCACTTGACGGCAAGGACGCTGCACGCGCATTGGCAACGCTGGCCGAAGTGACGGGAAAGCTGGAGCTGATCGTTGCGCGCGAACCCACGCTCGCCCTGGCCCCCGTTGATGTGCGCACCATCGTGCACGACTTGTTCGCCAACACGGAAACCATTGAGGCGATGACCGACGAGGCGCTGGATGCCCTCAAACATGGCGAGGTGCAACAGGCTCGCCACGTGCTGGCTTTGCTGGCCAGTGAAATCGTGATCACGGTCACCAACATCCCTTTGGCGTCCTATCCCGCAGCCGTGAAGGCAGTCGTGCCGCTGATCGATAAGGGCAAGATCGAAGAAGCCAAAGCCGCGCTGCAGGCAGCGCTCAGCACGTTGGTCGAGACGCGCAGCGTGCATCCGCTGCCCGCCCTGCGCGCCAGGCTGCTCCTGAAGCGCGCCGAGACCTTGGTAGAAGATGGTCAGCGGAGCGAAGCGTCCAATGAGCGCCTGGAGACATTATTGAACGAAGCGCGGCAGCAGTTGGAAATGGCAGAACTGCTGGGCTATGGAAAGAAGAAGGACTTTGAGCCCCTGTATGCTGAACTCAAGAAAGTCAAGCAAAAGACGGCTGGGGGAGGCGGCGGAAAAGGCTGGCTCGATGAAATCAAGGCAAAGCTGTCCAAGTTGTTCTGAAACCGCTGGAGAGGGGGCGCATAGCGCCCCCTCTCTTGTCCCATGAGCGTTTGATTTTTTATTTTGTATAGATCTTTAGGAGATATTGCATGAACACAGACACCATCGCTAATTCCAATGCGGATGACCCCACCAAAGCACTGTGTTCGCTGAGCCAAAATTGGTGGCTTTTTGTGCTGCGCGGTGTCTTGGCATTGATTTTTGCAGCCCTTGCGTTCTGGATGCCACAATCGGCTCTGTTGGCCATGACCATCATGTTCGGCGCATTTTCCTTGGTCAATGGCGCTTTCAACTTGGTTGCAGCGGTGCGCCATATCCAGAAAAAAGAGCGCTGGGGCTGGCTGCTGTTCAGCGGCATTGTCGGCATACTTACCGGCGTCGTCGTCCTGGTTGCTCCTTGGGTCGCCACGATAGTCTTGGCTTCTTTTTTATGGGCTAGCGTGGGCTTCTGGGCGATTTTCACCGGTGTGCTGGAGATATCCGCCGCCGTTCGGCTGCGTCAAGAAATCAAGGGTGAAATTTGGCTTGCCTTCAGTGGACTGCTCTCGATTGTCCTTGGCGCTATCGTCTTGTGGATATTTTTTTCCCGTCCGGTCGAGTCATTCCTGGCCGCAGGCTGGCTGTTGGGCTTCTATGCGGCAGTCTATGGTGTCACGCTTTTGTTCTTGAGTTGGCGTCTTCGCAAAACGCGCCAGGGATAAGAGCGGGTCAAACTAAATTCTATGGATATGAGCATCCTCGATTCATACCTCCATAGAAATGACATCGAAGGAGTCATACATGCAGATGCAATATAGCTCTATCGACAAAGAGTTTCATGAACCTTGGCAGAGAGCTTTGGGAAATGTGATCGAGCACGCCCTCAAGCCATTGCTCGACAAACACACTAAAGATTCAGTGCGACTTCAAATCGTCCTTGATCGCGACAAGATCAAGCGGCAATTTCTGGCCAGTGGCTATATGCACCTGCCCGGCAAAAAGACTGTCAGCGTTACTGCATCACATGACGAGCTGACGCCCCTCGCGCAGATGCTCGCACAGTCGTTGTTCCGTCAGGACAAGAAGCATTTTGACCGACTGCATGCTCAGGATCAAATCAAGCGCAAAGCACGACGCGAGCGCTTGCGCGAGCTCAAGGTGCGGATTGCCGCAAAACCCGCATCAGCCGCCCATGAGGCCGAGGTGACCCGAATGCCTCTACTGTCGAAACTTGAGGCTGTCGCAAGGCGTGAGCTGGCTTATCTGCGGGCCGTCGGCGATCTACCGCGCGATTATCCGACGCTGCGCGACGTGGTGGATGAAGCGATTGTCCAAGCTGAGGTGGAATGGCAATCCGTGCCGGAAGAAAAAGCGGCTTACTTCGGTCTTCTGAAGCATCTGTTCGCCGTCCTGGATCACGAAGTGGCAAACAGCCGGCAATTTGGCGAATTCGTTTCTCTGGACGCGCCGGTCGAAGCGGATGCCCAGGACGTCGCCGAGGCCATGGTGGAAGAGGAAGTCTTCGAATTTTATCAGCCCGATGACACACTCAGGCTGGCCGATATCATCGCTGACAGTCAGCATCCCGATGCCGCAACGATCGCGGAACAGGAGGAGCTAGTTGATTGGTCGAGCGAGTTCGCTTTTGCATTCGACCTACTGAAGGACATGCCGCGTTTGTGGCGGCGCATTTTTCTGCTTATCCGTGTGGACGGGCTGGATGCCAGCAGCGTCTCTGAAATCCTGCTGATTCCTAGTAAGGAAGATACTGTCCAAAGGTGGCTGATGCAGGCCGAAGCGTTCATCGCTGCTCATTTGGAAGAGGCCGGAGTAAGCAAAGACGGGAACGATTGGCTCCAAGGCGTTGATTGGTCGGCATTGTCTGTGACCCGAAGCGCGGCAGCCTCACTGTGGTCCAAGGAGGCGAACCATGAAGAATGATCTTCACCTCGTCTGTCCGCATTGCCAGTCCATCAACCGCGTACCGACTGCGAAGCTATCGGAACATCCCAACTGCGGCCGCTGCCAGCAGCCCTTGTTCACGGGCGAACCCATCGAGTTGACCACGGCGACGTTCTCGCGCCACGTGGAGCGCAGCGACCTGCCACTGTTGGTCGATTTCTGGGCACCTTGGTGCGGGCCGTGCAAGATGATGGCCCCGCAGTTCCAGCAAGCGGCGCGCCAGCTCGAACCCAGGGTCAGGCTGGCCAAGGTCAATACCGAGGCAGAACCCCACCTGGCCGCGCAGTTCGGCATCCGCAGCATTCCGACGCTCGCCCTGTTCCAGGGTGGGCGGGAGATCGGGCGTCAGGCCGGCGCCTTGGGCGCGCAGGACATCGTGCGCTGGGCATCTGCACAGGTGGGGCGCTGACCGATGCAGGACTTGCTCGGCGCCACCCTGATCCTGCTGGCGGCATGCAGCCTCGCGGCGGTGGCGACGGCGGCGTTCAGAGTACCCGCCTTGCTGGGTTACCTCGCCGTCGGCGCCTTGCTGGGCCCTTCGGTCAGCAGTGTAGTCGCGCCGGGAGAAGCGCTTGATTTTCTGTCCGAGCTGGGCGTGGCCCTGCTGCTGTTCATGGTTGGGCTGGAGTTCTCCCTCGGGCACTTTTGGCTCACTCGCAAGACCGTACTGGTGGCTGGCAGTTTGCAGATGGTCGTTGTGGCCGCACCTCTGACCCTGATGCTGATGGGGTTGGGGCAGCCAGCTCAGAGCGCTGCGCTGCTCGGCGCTGCGGCGGCCATGTCTTCCACGGCGCTGGTCAGCCGGCAGTTGGCCGACCAGGGTGAACTCACCACACGCCATGGCCGCAGCGCCATCGCCGTGCTGGTCTTTCAGGATCTGGCCAGCGTGCCCCTGTTGGCCTTGCTGGCGATCTGGGCGCGCGGCGAGTCGCCGAAGGTCGAGAGCATGCTGCTCGAAGTGTTGGGCGTGCTGGTGTTGTTCGCAGCAGCGGCGGTTGCTTCGCGCCGTCTGTTGCATGGCCTGCTGGGCTGGGTGGCGCGGCGGGGCCACGAGGAATCGTTCGTGCTCGTCTCCTTGTGCGTGGTGGTGGCTGCCGCCGCCTCTGCGCACGCGGTCGGCGTATCCGCCGCCCTAGGGGCCTTCCTCGCCGGGATGGTGCTGGGCGAGAGCGACTTCCGGCACCACATGGAAAGCCACCTCAGGCCGTTTCGCGATGTGTTGTCGGGCGTGTTCTTCGTGACCATCGGCCTGCAACTGGACGGAGCACAGATTCTTTCGGCACCGCTGACGGTGTTGGCGTGGCTGGCAGTGCTGGTACCGGTCAAGATCGGGCTCAACACCCTGGCCTTGCGGGCGACGCGCCTGTCCGCCCTCGATGCCTGGCGCACGGGCATAGCGTTGGGGCATGGCGGCGAGTTCGCCCTGCTGTTGTTGGGCATGGTCTTGCAGCAGCATCTGATCCCCGCGACCGTCGTACAACCCATGCTAGTTGCGCTGGTGCTCAGCATGGCCCTGGCACCGCTGCTGATCCGCCATCACGATGTACTTGCCCGGTTCTTGAGCCGCACCGGCGGCGTCATTCAGCCACCCCAGGCTGAAGAAGTCGAGATCGCCGCGCAGACAGCGCGATATCGAGACCATGTCATCGTTTGCGGCGCGGGCGAGCTTGGCCTGACCGTCAGCGAGATTCTTCGCCACGCCGGCGTGGCGCATCTGCTGCTGGAGGCGGACGCGCAGAAGGTCGAGGCCGCGCGTGCCGCCGGCGCGCCGGTGTTCCATGGCGATGCCAGTCGGCCCGATACCTTGCTGGCTGCCGGCTTGACGCATGCGCACATGGTGGTGCTGACGTTCGCCCATGCCCAGCAAGCGTTGCGCATCGCCCAGGCGATTGCCGAGCGCCGTCCGGCGCTGACCTTGTGGGTGTCATGCAGAAGTACGACCGCGGCCGATGCATTTCGCGCCATGCCCAACGTGCGCGTGTATCAGCAATCCTTTGCCGCAGCTATTGGGCTGGCGGAACAGGTGATGTCGACGCTTGGCATGTCGACCGAGCTGATTGAAGGACACATCAGCGCAATGCGCCGCCGTCTCGACAGCAGCCGTTTTCCAGGGAGTTCATCGTCATGAAATCAACACGCCTTAACCCATTTCAGGTCTTCCGTGACCAATGGGCCATCATGAGTTTTTACGAGCGCTTCGAGCAGGTCGTCGCCCTCGTTCTGTCGGCGGTGATTGCCGTCATCATCGTGGTGTCGCTGTTCCAGCCATCGCCATCGTCTTCACGCTGCTGGTCCTCGATGCCTTCAATCCCCTGGATCACAAGGTATTCCAGAGTGTGTTCGGCATGATCATGACGCTCTTGATCGCGATGGAGTTCAAGCATTCCATTGTTCGCGTGGCGCTGCGTCGGGACAGCATCATCCAGGTCAAGACCGTGATCCTCATCGGTCTGATCGCGCTGGCGCGCAAGTTCGTGATCCTTGACCCCGAGGCGAGCCCCGCAAAGATAGCCGCGCTGGCAGGCGCCACGCTGGCTCTGGGTGCGACCTACTGGCTGCTGCGCAAGCGCGGCGACCGCGCCGCCGAGACATCTGAGCATGATCCGTCATCATCCCAATGACCCGCGCGCGGCGTTGTTGCAACACCGCTGGCTCAACCGCCTGCAGACCGGGCTGTTGATCCTGACCCTGGTCGGGATCGCAGCCGCCGCAGGAAGCCTGCTGTTCGGGGAAAGCGGCCTGTGGCTCACGCTGTTTGCCGTTGCAGGCACGCTGCTGCTGGAACCGGCAGCCGCATCTGCCTTGACCTTGCGCCTATACCGCGCCCGGGCGCTGCACCCGCACGAAGCCCCGGAAATTTGGGCCCTGTTGCACGAGCTGTCCGTCCGTGCCGGTTTGCCCGCAACGCCGGTGCCGCACTACGTGCCCAGTGCCGTCGTCAACGCCTTCGCCACCGGATCGAAGCGGGAGGCATCGATCGCCCTCACCGATGGCCTGCTGCGCCGCCTGAGCCCACGCGAGCTGGCGGGTGTGCTCGCGCACGAGATCGCGCACATCGCCAATGAGGATCTGCGCGTCATGGGGCTGGCGGATTCCGTCAGTCGCCTCACGCGCCTACTGGCCCTTATGGGACAGATCGCGATCCTGCTGAGCCTGCCCGCGCTGCTGGTTGGCGCGGCGGAGGTCTATTGGCCTGGTTTATTGTTATTGGCCGCATCGCCCCAGCTGGCCCTGCTCGCACAGCTCGGCTTGTCTCGCGTGCGTGAGTTCGACGCTGACCGCCTCGCGGTGGAACTGACCGGCGACCCGCAAGGGCTGGCGTCCGCGCTGGCGAAGATCGAGCGGGTCAGTCGCTCCTGGCGTGCCTGGCTGTGGCCGGGATGGGGCAATCCCGAGCCCTCCTGGTTGCGCACGCATCCGGCAACGCAAGAGCGCATCTCACGCCTGCTGACGTTGGCGCCCAGGCCAGCATCAGCGTTGCCGTTTCACGAGATCCATTCCTTGCCGGAATCCGCTGTGACGCTGCGCCCCCCGCGCTGGCGCCCGAGTGGACTGTGGCGCTGATTGCCCTCAACAGGAGACTTCTCATGGCCTACCCCGACCCGTACGCGCGCCCGCCACAGGACCACTTTATCCGTCGCTGGCTCTTCATCACCGTCTGCATTGCCGCGCTCATGCTGCTGTGGCAGTTTCTGCCCGCTATCGAGGCCTGGTTCAGTCCGCGCGAGGTGGCAGAACGCACCGTGACGGCGCGTGGCGATCTGGCGGCGGACGAGAAGGCCACCATCGAACTGTTCGAAAAATCGCGCGCCTCGGTGGTGTATATCACCACCGCACAGCTGGTACGAGACGTCTGGACGCGCAATGTCTTCTCCGTGCCGCGCGGCACCGGCTCGGGCTTCATCTGGGACGACGCCGGCCACGTTGTCACCAACTTCCACGTCATCCAGGGTGCGTCCGAAGCCACCGTCAAACTCGCCGACGGCCGCGACTACCAAGCCGCGCTGGTGGGGGCAAGCCCCGCGCACGACATCGCTGTGCTCAAGATCGGCGTCGGTTTCAAGCGCCCGCCTGCCGTGCCGATCGGCACCAGCGCCGACCTCAAGGTGGGTCAAAAGGTCTTTGCCATCGGCAACCCCTTCGGCCTGGACTGGACGCTCACCACCGGTATCGTCTCCGCGCTCGACCGCTCGTTACCCGGAGAAGCGGGCGGCCCGGCCATCGATCACCTGATCCAGACCGACGCCGCCATCAACCCTGGCAACTCCGGTGGGCCGCTGCTCGATTCGGCAGGAAGGCTCATCGGCATCAACACGGCGATCTATAGCCCCTCCGGCGCCTCGGCCGGGATTGGTTTCGCCGTGCCGGTGGACACCGTCATGCGCGTAGTCCCGCAACTCATCAAGACCGGTAAGTACATCCGTCCGGCGCTGGGCATTGAGGTGGACGAACAGCTCAATCAGCGCCTGCTGGCGCTGACTGGAAGCAAGGGCGTGTTCGTGCTGCGTGTTACCCCTGGTTCGGCAGCGCACAAGGCCGGCCTCGCGGGTGTCGAAGTCACGCCACAAGGCATCGTGCCCGGCGACCGCATCATCGGTGTTGATGGCAAGGCGACGGACGATGTGGCTAAGCTGCTCGCGCGGCTAGACGACAGGAAGGTCGGCGATGTGGTGGTCTTGTCAGTGGAACGGGCCGGCAAAACGCGCGAAGTGCGTGTGGAGCTGCAACCGGGGATTTGATTGAATCGACCCGGTCTATCAGGCGGCGCGGAGCAGGCAAGTGGCCTCAGCCTCCCGCCGCGTGACAAGCCCCGGCAGCACCCTGCCGCCGCCATAGACCCAGCGCCGCAGCTCTTGGCCCGCACTATGCCAGTCCCGCTGGTTTATCCGCCGCCGCAGCGTCGACGTTTGAAGTCGCCCCGCGCCGAGGTTGAAGGTGAAGTCGACGATGGCCGCGAGTCGCTTTTCTGGCTCGGTGGCCAGCACCGGGCAGTAGCGCAGCGTCGCGTTCAATGCCGTCATGAGGTCGGCAGCCAGGTAGCGCTCTGCGTCGGTCTCCGTGATCGGTGGGTGCTTCGGATCGCAGAGGTGGCCGTAGCCGATGGTCCAGTAGCCGGCTGGGCAGACGTAGGGATGCGCGCGGCCGGGATCGTTCTTCGGCACGCGGTGAAAGCCCTCGAAACGCTTGGCCAGATCGATGGCCGCCTGCGGAACCGGGATCACGACCGCACCCGGTCGAACACACGTCCGAGGAACCAGAAGTTCAGCACGCCGGCCCACAGGGCTTGGTCGGCCTCTTCGACGCGCTTGAAATGCCTTGTGCAGTTCTTGCCGGTTCCGACCAGATACTCCTGGGCAAAGTGAGGTAGGTCGTCAAATTCGAACGCCATGTTAAGCGGCAATCGGCAGCTTTGG
>NZ_JANFYZ010000025.1 GCF_024460775.1 Desulfovibrio desulfuricans
TTAGAAGACGCCAATACCCAAGGACTGGGTGTTGCACTTTGAACTTGAAACCGCGACAGGTATTAAGATGACAACAAAGCTGAAAAAGCCCATAGCACCCTACACTTGCAAGCAGCATGGCCAGATGGTCTTTCCACCCAAGCGAGACAGAAGATAATGACAAGCCCCAGTGACCGCCCATCTGCTGCGGCACGTTGACCCTGGTTTCCTTCAACGTGGCAAGGAAACGCAGTAATGCTTTACGACGGTTAGTACGTGGAAGAACAGAATCAAGCTCGTCCAGATAGGCATTGCCCTCGCTGAGTTGCCCTTCACGCTTATGGAATGCCGCGAGCGTGCAAGGCAGCTGCAAATAGGCACTATGCTGTGCCATGCGCCGCCATAAATCCCAGTCTCCAGCCAAACGGAATCGCGCATCAATGCCACCAGCCTTATCCCAAAGCCGCTTGCGCCAGAATGTGCCCTCTTGCTGCAAATTGCGCCAGTGCAACCCATCGCAGGCACCAGCTGCGATGAGCTGTTGCGGATAAGCAAAATCAATGCGCCCTTGGGCCAGCACTTCGCCTGCCTCGCCAATCACTCGCGGCACACCACCAAACCAGTCGCACTGAGTCAAGTCCGCTGCCGCTGCACAGACCAGAGCTAGGGCGCCATCGCACAGCGTATCATCAGCGTTGAGCCAGCCCATGAGAGCATCCTGAGGAATACTCAGAGCGCTGAATGCCCGCGAAATACCGTCATAAAGGCCAGCATCGGGCTCTGACGACCAAGAAAATTCAATATGGCTATAGCGGCCAGGATCATCTGCGATGCGGGTAGCAAAGGATGCAAGAATATCCTGACTGCCATCAGTTGAGGCGGCATCCTGCACATGGTAACGCAAGACAATCCCCTGCTGGGCAATGATGCTTTCCAGGGTTCGTCCTAGTGTTGCAGCTGCGTTATAACAGGGCGTTACAATATAAATATGTTGCATAATAATTGCCATATAATATGCTATAGTTCTACGTACAGTAGCGCAACAATCGAAATATAAAAGCAGTTTTTAGCGACAGAGTGAACTGCCACTCCCGTTTATTGACATATATATCAGACAGAAAGCGCATAACAAGTTCACATGTTCCCGCATATGATAAAGAACCACCGCAACCCCATCCCTCAATGATGCACACCAACCGGGAAGTCATCTACATTTCGCACGCCAGCACAGCCAGGGGGCGCATATGGAGAACTCATCATACAGCAACAGCAGCAAATAAAACTAACCCTACAGTTGAACAATGCACACAATAGTTCGATCCATTGTGCAAGCAACATGGCAGCAAAGACAACACGACAACTGCTGCTGATCAAAAAAACCAGGATTAAGCAACGTCATTTTCTTTCAAGTATTTCACTGTATAATTCCAAATATTGTCGCGCCACTACAGATAAAGCATAACGCTCTTCCACCACCTGACGCGCTGCAATGCACATACATGCGTGGCGCTCTTTGTCTTCCAGTATGTACGCGATACTGCGCGCCAATGCGTCAGGATCGTGGGGGACGGCAAGGCGACCATTCACCATATCTTCCACCATATCTGGTATCCCCCCAACGGCAAAAGCCGCCACAGGAGTACCACAAGACAAAGACTCCATGACTGTATAAGGAAAATTCTCTTCTCGTGAGGGGCAGACAAAGGCATCTGCCGCGCAGTATGCCAGCCTCAAGGACACATCATCGTGCAAACGGCCGAGGTATTGCACCGGATATGCTCCAATAACGTTCACACCCTCTGAAGCTCCGAAGACAAGCAATTGCACAGGATTGGCATAATACTGCGGAAGCTTTAGCAATGCAGCGCTCAACAGATCATACCCTTTATTGGCATCTTTGGAAGCAGCAATAGCACCAAAGAGTAGTGTTGGGATATGCGGAGATACACCCATTATCTTGCGGGCCAAAGGCGTTTCCAGAGGAGAAAAACGTGCTGTATCAATAGGATTTGGAATATGATGCAGTGCGCTGTGCTGCAAAAGACGGCTTTGCCTCGCCTTAAACAAGTAGGCCTTGCTCGGCAAGACAAAATCTATACGTTTTTTAGCATAGGTGCATTGTTTCACATTAAAACTTTTCTTCACCAGCCATCGCGCACCAGAGGATACTTGCGGACATGCGGCGCAAGAATCCTTGTACTGCTCACATCCCTGTAAAATATGACAGCCCCCGGTAAATCCCCATGTATCATGCAAGGTCATTACCAAGGGGGTTGTTATGCGAGCAATATCTCGCAAGGAAATAAATTCTGACTGTATCCAATGAAGGTGTGTTATATCAGCAGCGATGCCATTGATACGTCTATGGACAAAGCTGGGAAAAAGTCCACTTGAAAAAAAGCTGTTAAACTTTGTTCCAAACAATTTGAACGGCATTTTTTCTGCCCGCAATATCAGTCCAGAAAGATGCTTTCTCAATGCCCCCACAAGACGGTGCACACGGACTTCCTCACGTTCTCTCTGCAAGACCCCCAGATGTGAATCCACACCAAGTCCACATAGGGCTGTATGCAGGCGATGCGCAGCAATGGCGGCACCGCCGCCGTTGTCGTAAGTATTGCAATGAAGAATTTTCATCAGCTTAACAGCCCAACACGCGTTTTATTTTCTGCGCGAGAGGCAGCAAGTGACATTTTTGTAAAGCATTGCGCAAGCTTCGCCGTGCAGGATTGGAGTCTTCATATATGTGAACAAAATTGCGGAGCATTTCTGCATCCACAAAAATATGGTCTATCCAGCGCACTTGATCGGGCGATTTTGCCAGAGTTATATCATTGTCAAAGCGTGTGGTGAAGTTTGTTGTATGAGTCCCGCTACCAATGCCAATATTTGTTGTATAAGATCTAACAGGGTTAACCCCCACGCAGCCATACTTGAAGCGGGCGTAATCCATACGAATATCCCATGTATCAAGCTCGCCGCACATCTGCTCATTGAGCATTGAGGTTAAATCGACTCCACCCCTGTTAAAAGCACGTTGCAATGCCTGGCACTGCGAAAACATTGCATAGTCAGAGACGTTCCAGTCTATCAAAGCAAATCTGTCACGCCAACTGCCCCATCCCCAGCAGTTAAACCTCGGCACGACATACACATCGTAGGGGTAATCTGAATGCACAGGGAAAATGGCTGCCGGCGGTGACCAAGCGGAAATATTCCATACCGTTTTATGATTCTCATACTTGGCAAGCCCATCATTCAAGAAGGTCAATGTGTCAGGCGAACATAATATATCGTCTTCAATGACTATTACACGCTCATGCTCGGCAAACATCTGCTGTAAACCGTCAATGATTGAACCTGCACACCCCAGATTGTTCTCTCGTTCCACTACCCGTAGCGAGGCAAAGCCCTTGGCAGCGCGCGCAACGGCGCGGACAGTATCTGTCTTTGAACGCTCGACATCATTCCTCGGGCCATCGCAAAAAATAGTCAGATGACTCTGATCAGCAAGTTGGTTTGCTGCCAGGGCCGCAAGCGTTTGCGTTAGATTACCAGCACGATTGAAAGCAAAAACAGCAATGGGAGCTACCGATTTTAGCATACGGCCTATATCCTAAAAAAAGGCTTTGAAAAAACAACAAGCCGCCTGAGCTTATTGTATATTCTGCAAAATCGCGTTTTTTTACTCATCAGCCTGAGCCAAGGGGTGTCTTCGCGCAGCAACACAACACTTGACCAAGGTGAATATATGACCATGCCTTTTTGTCGCAAACTGGGGCGAAGCATCGTGCCACACCGGGTATTAAGCAGGGAAGCGCAATACGAAAAAGAACTGTTGGCAATCATCATTGCGGCGTTTGCCTGAGTAAGAGCCCAAAAATCGCAATAGTATTGGGGGCAACTCGCAACATTCTGAAAAACATCATCCAGCAGTAACGGACGATATCGCTTAAATAGCCGCCAAACACGAGAATCATCAGTGGCAATATAAAGCGCAGGATTGTTCAACTTTTCCCACAGAGTGTCCAACGCCTTAATTACCCAGCTCGATGGCGTCTCAAAAAAATATCCGCAGCCATAATCACCGTAGCGCATATGCAGGCCAACAACATCATAACCGTGCAATGACTGCCACGAGCTTGTTAACTCTTGCTCTACCCTTGGCACCGGCTGAAAAAGTCCACGAAAGAACGCTATGTCTTTGCAATAATAATCAATATCCTGAAAATATCCCCAAAAATCAACATCACGCAGAGGGGCATCAGCACAAGAGGCATCTAATTGCGCTTTTGTATCTACCACAACCTGCGCAAACTCTTTTGAGATATCAGGCTCATTGGTATTAAAAAGCTTTTTACCTTCCCATGCTGGAACTTGAACATCAAGACCATGCTCGCGAGCATAGAACCGCAAAAAAGCATATTGGAAAAGCTGGTTTGCAAAACGCCCGTTTTGCCCCAATGTACGCATAGTTACTGTAGCCAAAATCTATACTCCAGCATCATAAACTTGCTAATGTATACCTTAATATGCCTTACTCAAGCGGGCAACCGCATAAATTGTACAATTGTCTTTCGGCTGAAATTCCTGAAAGGAATTTCTGTGAAGATAAGAAGTGTCCACTGCCGCAATTAAAACTCACATATGCGAGAAGCAGGCAAACCCAGCAAGCATATCTTTATAGAGCTAGGCATTGGTAGTATCAGCAGCCAACTCCCGTGGTGAAGACATTTAGAACGAGCAAGACATCTGCTAAAATTTTTAAAACGCCTCTTCATGCATCACTAGCTTTGCATACAGGCTATCATACAATATTGCGCAACTAATGGGCTATGCAGACAGCCAATGGACAGCGCACGGTGACAAGGTGTACTATAAAACTTCCCATTCCAAGGTAGGAGCAAGAAGCCCAGACCGCGTAGACTGCCAAAAGGGCGAATCGCTATACCCGCCATCAATATCTACGCTTACCGATGGACCTTTTCCGGGTTCAACAATCCATTTGATAAAATGGTAACTAGCCAGCAGGTGGTATGTGTATGTGCCCTTGTTCAGCAAACCTTGAGGCAATTTTGCTTTTAAAGAATTTTTTCCAAGGCGCAATTTTGGCCACGAACCTTCTCCGGTGTCGGTCGCATACGACCAAAAAAGTTCGTTCTTTTCCTGATCAAAACAAACACAGCCAATTGTAAAAGAACTGACTATCTCATGCAGCTCAAATTCAAGCACAAGGTAGAGCGAATCCCGCGAGCCGCGTATAGAAGAGACCACGGCTCCGTCTTCATCAACTATCTTCATGGAAAGAGGCGTAAGGCAGTCCATTTGCCTTGGGGCATCAGCTTCCCACTGTGCCGTGGAATTTTTCTCTCCCTGCAAATAGGCGCTTGTGACACGGACGATGTCGTCATCATCTGATCCCACAATCCCTTCGCGCAACAGCAAACCACGCGTACACAAGTTGCGGATCATATTCATGTTATGGCTTACAAAAAGAACGGTTCGCCCCTGCCCCTTGCTCACTTCTTCCATTTTGCCGAGGCACTTTTTTTGAAATTCTGCATCACCCACGGCCAGCACTTCATCCACAATCAGGATTTCAGGCTCAAGGTGCGCAGCAACAGCAAAGGCAAGGCGCACATACATGCCCGATGAATAGCGTTTCACAGGGGTATCAAGGAACTTTTCCACCCCGGCAAAATCCACTATTTCATCAAACTTGCGGCGTACTTCCGCGCGGGTCATCCCCAGGATAGCTCCGTTGAGGTAGATATTTTCACGCCCCGTCAACTCTGCGTGAAAGCCTGTGCCTACTTCCAAAAGGCTTGCCACACGCCCACGCATTGTAATGCGCCCGGTTGTCGGCTCTGTAATCCTTGACAGCAATTTGAGCAAAGTGGATTTGCCCGCACCGTTACGACCAATAATGCCCACACGGTCGCCGGGCATAATGTCAAAATTCACATCCTTGAGCGCCCAGAATTCTTCCTGACTCTGCGCCCCCCTGCTGAGCAGGCGCTTGGGCAGCTTGAAAATTTCTTCACGCAAAGACTTGTAGGGGGTCTGCCCTTCGTGTCGGATGGTATAGCTCTTGCCGAGCCCTTCAACTGATATGATGGGTTTCATCTACTCATCCTATATTACGTCCGCAAACGTGCGTTCAGTCTTGCGAAATATTTTAATGCCGCAAATCAGCAGAATAAAGGCGCAGCCTACGCTGATGGAGAGCGCGCGAACAGGGCAGTCCATGCTGCCAAGCACAGCCCACCGAAAGCCGTCAATAACCCCGACCATTGGATTGCACTCGTAGAGCAGACGCCACTTCTCTGGCACAATGCCTGACGAAAAGCCCACGGGCGACAGATACAGGCCGAACTGGGTGATGAAGGGAACAATGATGCGGAAGTCTCGATACGTTACATTAAGTGCGCAAAGTATAAGCCCCGGCCCCAGAGCAACAAGGGCTGCGAGCAAGGTCAGGGGCAGAACAGCCAGCACCTGTATGGGCGGCGTATACTGATAAAACACCATCATTAATGCCAACAGCACAAAAGAAATGACAAAGTCCATCACAGCCACGCCCATGGTCGCAGCTGGGACTATAATCCGAGGAAAATAGACCTTGGAAACCAGATTGCTGTTGGCAATCAGACTGTTGGCAATGGCACTGATTGCCGTGGCGAACATCTGCCACGGCAGCATGGCCACAAAAACCATCAACGGGTACGGAGCCACGCCTTCAGAGGGCAACTTTGCCACCTTTGCAAACACAAAAGTAAAGGCCGCCATTGTCAACAATGGGCGCAGCACAGCCCACAAAATACCCACAACCGTCTGCTTGTACTGCACGGCCACATCGCGCCATGTCAATATGAGAAAAAGCTCGCGATAGCGCCACAGGTCTTTCCAGTATTGCCGCTCTGCGCGACCAGCCTCAATGACAAGTTCGTGAGCCATAAACGCTAATAACCCCGCTTATGCTGGTTTTGCAAAAAATCGCTGTACGCGTCGTACAAGCCGTCTTCAAGCCCTACGCGGGGTTTCCACCCCATACCAAAAAGCTTGCCCGAATCCATGAGCTTGCGGGGGGTGCCATCCGGTTTTGAGGAGTCGGTAACGATGTCGCCGTTAAAGCCCACAACCTTGGCAATCAGGCGGGCTGTTTCCAGAATGGAGTGTTCCACTCCGCTGCCCACGTTGACGTGTTCAAAGTCAGAATAGTTCTCGAGCAAAAACACGCAGGCTTCCGCCATGTCGTCCACATGCAGAAATTCGCGCAGGGCTTTGCCTGTACCCCAAATGGCAACCTCTGAGGCCCCGAGTTCTTTTGCTTCATGAAAACGCCGGATAAGCCCAGGAATCACATGGCTGTTTTCCGGGTGATAGTTGTCTCCAGGGCCATACAGATTGGTGGGCATGGCGCTGATGGCGTCAAAACCATACTGTTTGCGATAGGCCTGGCACATCTTGATGCCCGAAATTTTTGCCAGAGCGTAGGCGTCGTTGGTTGGTTCCAGCGGCCCTGTCAGCAAGTACTCTTCCTTGATGGGCTGCGGGCACAGCTTGGGGTAAATGCACGACGACCCAAGAAACAGCAGCTTTTTGCAGCCGTTGCGGTATGCGCTGTCGATAACGTTGTTCTGGATTTGCAGGTTCTGGTAAATGAACTCTGCGGGATATGTGGCATTGGCGTGGATGCCTCCCACCTTGGCGGCGGCCAGAACCACCACGTCAGGTCTGTGCTGGGCAAAAAAAGCCCGCACCCCGGCCTGATCGCACAGATCCAGTTCTGCATGCGTGCGTGTGAGCTGCCGTTCATAGCCAGAACGCGTCAAGGCACGACACAGGGCGCTGCCTACAAGCCCCCTGTGGCCCGCCACATAGACCAGAGCATCTTTGCGCATTGCCTTACTCGTTGTGGCTGAAGGTTTTAAAGCCTGCCACTTTGCACACGGCATCGCGCATGCTCAGGGCAAGGTCTTCGCGCGCCATTTCGGCAACCATGTCTTCAAAGGAGGTTTTCGGCTCCCAACCCAGCTTTTCCTTGGCCTTGGCCGGTTGGCCCAGCAAGGTTTCCACTTCGGTGGGGCGGAAGTAGCGCGGATCAACGCGCACAATAACATCGCCAGGTTTGAGATGGCATTCCAGCCCCTGACGGTTGCCAGCGACCTGCTGCAAACGACTCACGTCAACGCTTGCTACGGTGCCGGTTTCTTCCACGCCAGTGCCCTGCCAGCTAAGGCAGACGCCAAGTTCTGCGGCTGCGGCATTGACAAAGTCGCGCACGGAAAACTGCCGCCCGGTGGCGATCACAAAATCATCGGGTTTTTCCTGCTGCAACATAAGCCACTGCATTTCAACGTAATCGCGTGCGTGGCCCCAGTCGCGTTTGGCGTCCATGTTGCCGAGGTACAGGCAATCCTGCAAGCCAAGCACCATACGCGACATGGCGCGGGTAATCTTGCGGGTCACAAAGGTTTCACCGCGGATGGGCGACTCGTGGTTGAAAAGAATGCCGTTGCAGGCATACATGCCGTAAGCTTCGCGGTAGTTGACCGTAATCCAGTAGGCATAAAGCTTGGCGCAGGCATAGGGAGAGCGCGGATAGAACGGTGTTTTTTCCGTCTGCGGCACTTCCTGCACCAGCCCAAAAAGCTCAGAAGTAGATGCCTGATAAAAACGCGTAGTTTCCGAGAGCCCGGCAATGCGGATGGCCTCAAGCAGACGCAGTGTTCCGAGGGCATCCACATCCGCAGTGTATTCGGGGGACTCAAAAGAAACCTGCACATGGCTCTGCGCCGCCAGATTATACACCTCGTCCGGCTTTACTTCCTGCATGATGCGCACCAGATTGCTGGAGTCGCTCAAGTCGCCGTAGTGCAAGATAAAGTGCCGCCGGTTAGCATGCGGGTCTTCATACAAGTGATCAATGCGGTCGGTGTTGAACAACGAAGCGCGCCTTTTGATACCATGCACCTCGTAGCCCTTTTGCAACAGAAACTCCGCGAGGTAAGCCCCATCCTGCCCGGTGATGCCGGTTATAAGCGCTTTTTTCATAATTTCAGTATATTGTCTTTTTAATGGTGAAGTTACGAGAGCTGAATCTCCCTGCTGCCAACAAGGAGGCGGGTAAAATACCTTGCAAGGCTACCATTGTCCACTGGTCGAAGCGGTCGTACCGTAGCCATACAGATCAGCAGAGCTGCCCTTCCCTCCCGTACACATCTGCAAAGCGCACGATATCGTCCTCCCCCAGATAGGAGCCAGACTGGATTTCTATAAGCACCAGAGGGATAACTCCCGGATTTTTCAAGCGATGCATGGTGCCGACAGGTATGTAGGTCGACTGGTTTTCCGTAAACAGTTTAACCAGATCGCCGTTGGTCACTTCTGCCGTGCCGCTCACTACGACCCAATGCTCGGCGCGGTGGTGATGCATCTGCAAAGAAAGCTCGGCGCCGGGGTTCACAATGATGCGCTTGACCTGAAAACGCCCGTCCATGACAAGGGTTTCATAACTGCCCCACGGGCGGTACACCAGGGGATGTTGCCTGCATTCAGGCCGCTGTGCGCTTTGCAGGCGGCCAACAATCTTTTTTACGTCCTGCACACGGTCGCGCGGCGCAACAAGCACGGCATCCTGCGTTTCCACAACCACAAGCCCGCTCACGCCTATGGCCGCCAGCAGCCTGTGGTTGGCGTTAAAATAGCAATCCTCGGCACCCTCGGTCATAACATCGCCAGAGCATACGTTGCCGGAGTCGTCCTGCTGCCCTACCTGATAAAAGGCTTCCCACGAGCCAAGGTCGCTCCAGCTGACGCCCAGCGGCACAACCGCCGCCAGATCCGTTTGCTCCATGACCGCATAGTCTATGGAATCAGACGGGGAGGAAAGAAAAGCATCACTGTCTGGGCGGGAAAAGGCCTGATCATCCTTGCGGCCCTTCCAGGCGGCAGCGCAGGCGGCGTATATCTGGGGAGCAAATCGTTCCAGCTCTTTCAGATACACAGAAGCCCGCAGCAAAAACATGCCGCTGTTCCACGAATAACCGTCCTTGGCCAGCATGCCCGCAGCTTTGCCCGCATCGGGTTTTTCCACAAACCGGGCAACCCTGTAGCCGTTAGCTCCAAGGGCTTCGCCCTGTTCAATGTAGCCAAAGCCGGTCTCCGGGCCGGTGGGGGCTATGCCAAAGGTGACAATACGCCCCTGTTCCGCCAGGGGCGCCGCGCGTTTTACGCCTTCAAAAAAGATGCCTTCATCGCCAATGGCATGGTCAGAGGGCAATACCAGCATGAGCGGATCTGCGCCGTCTTCCTGCAGGGCAAAGGCCGCCAGCGCAATAGCCGGAGCAGTGTTGCGCGGCGCGGGTTCCAGCAGGATTTTACCATGCACGCCGCATTCGTACAGTTCGGCGGTCACATAAAAACGGTGAGCCTCATTGCATACAATTACAGGCTCCATGCTGTCCGGCGTGTGCTTCGCCCGCAGCACAGTATCCTTGAACAGCGTTTTCCCGCCGCCCATATCCACAAACTGCTTTGGGTATGTTTCGCGCGAAAGCGGCCACAAACGCGTACCACTACCACCGCACAGAATCACAGGGGCAATATTCTGCATGAATTTCCTCACCATTGCATCAATGTTGGAACACCAATCTGACCTACCGCCAGCAGGGCCTACAATTCCATGCTACGCCATCAACCGCCCGCAAACAAGCGTCGCATCCGTACGCGGCAGAGCCGCTAACGCGTTCCTCAGGCAGGTATGGCCCCGCCCTGTTCGTCCAGAAACCGCAGTATTTCAGCCGTTTTTTCTTCCATCAGCACACTGTTCCCCCTGCTCTCCACATTCAGGCGCAGCAGGGGTTCGGTATTGGACATGCGCAGATTGAAACGCCAGTCGGTAAATTCCAGATTAACGCCGTCCATGCTGTCTTCGTGCAGAGCCGAAGGCGCGTAACGATCCCTCACCTGCCGCATGAGGGCGGGTGCATCCTGCACACGACGGTTGATTTCACCGCTGCACGGATAGGCCGCCATGCGTTCTGCCACCAGCGCAGCCAGGGGCTTGCCTGTGCGGTGCAGCAACGAGGCCACCAGCAGCCAGGGCAGCATACCCGAGTCGCAGTACGCAAAATCGCGAAAATAATGATGTGCGCTCATCTCGCCGCCATACACGGCATCTTCGGCGCGCATGCGTTCCTTCATGAAGGCGTGTCCAGTCTTGCCCATTACGGGCTGGCCGCCTGCGGCCTGCACCACCTCGCGGGTGTTCCAGTACACTCTGGTGTCGTGCACCACCTTGCCGCCAGGCACACGCCGCAGCAGTTCCTGCGCCAGCAGGCCTATGCAGTAGTAACCTTCAATAAAATTGCCGTCCGCGTCATAAAAAAAACAGCGGTCAAAATCGCCGTCCCAGGCTACGCCCATGTCCGCGCCAGACTCGCGCACGGCAGCGGCTGTGGCCGCCCGGCGCTCCGGCAGCAGGGGGTTGGGTACGCCATCGGGAAAAGTTCCGTCCGGCTGCATCTGCCGGCAGACAAATTCAAAGGGCAACGCTGCCATCAGATCGTTCAGCACCAGTCCGGCGCAGCCATTACCAGCGTCACCCACAATCTTCAGGGGTTTGCGGCCAGCAACCGGGGCAAGCTGCCCAGCCCCGCTGTATTCCAGCAGCCAGGCCACATAGTCGGCACGGAACGAGGCATGCTGCAGAGGGGAGACATCAAGGGACCCGGCAGTGTCGCCGCTCTCGGCAAGAATGGCCTCAACCCGGTCGCGCAGGGCAAACAGGCCGGAATCGCCACTGATGGGTATGGCCCCGCCGCGCACCAGCTTGAAGCCGTTTTCGTCCGCCGGGTTATGACTGCCCGTAATCATGACGCCCGCCCCAAAGGGCTGATTTGCGGCGGCATAATAGATTTCTTCCGTGCCGCACATACCTATGTCCGTCACCTGCGCCCCGGCCTCATGCAAACCCAAGGCCAGCGCATCTCGCAGTTCGGGGCCGGAAAGCCGGGCATCACGTCCAATTACAACACTTTTTGCGCCCAGTATTTCAACAACGGCCCTGCCCAGTGCACGGGCCAGCGGCGCATTGAGAACGCCCGGCACACGGCCCCGGATATCGTAGGCTTTGAAGCATGAAAGTGAATTGCCCATGACGTCCCTCTTCTGAATTATATTGGTGCATTGCCCTTTCATTCCAGACCAAGAGGACAATGCACACCTTTTATCCAACTTGCAGCCCGATTGCCAATGTATTTTGACGCATACAGGCTCCGTACGGAATCTGGCCGCCGTGCATACAAACCCCAAAAGTCCGCCTACAGCTTTTACGGACATGAAACGCATAAAAAAAGGGGCCACGGTATTATCCGTAACCCCTTGATATTGTGGTGGAGAAGAAGGGATTTGAACCCTCGACCCCCGCCTTGCGAAGGCGCGGATAGCATTTTTATAGATTTTTAATAATTCTCTCTAGTTGCTATAATTATTGAATTTTTATAAAATTATATTGCATTGACTACTACCAATTTTTACGACATTTCATAATGCGTGTTGGGAATTGTGTTGGGAAAGCAAGCAGCCCAACATACAACCGAGAATAGCCATGAAAAAATCAAAACGCGAAAAATCTCAAAAATATGCAGGAGTCTACTTCAGGCTCGATACCAACGGTAAAGAACGTACTTACTACATTGTTTACCGCCAGGGAGGACGAGAGGCCAAACTCATTGAGGAGCCTGTCGGTAAGGCTTCTTGTGGCATGACCGAAGCAAAGGCTGCGCAAATTAGGGCAGATAGAATGCGCGGCAAGGACAAATCCAACACAGAAAAAAGAAAGGAGTGCGCTGATATACGTCAGGCTGAGCGCGATCGCTGGACTTTAGATCGCATCTGGCAGACATACCAAGAGGCGCATCCTGAACACAAAAGCCGTCAGCGGGACATTAGCCGATACAACACCCATATTGGACCACATTTTGGACAACGAACCCCTGAAGAGATGCTCACCGCAGACATTGACATCTTCAAAGCCGAAAGCCTCAAGGCGGGCAAATCCAATGGTACCATTCAGAGGGTCATTTCTCAGCTACGGGCAATAATAAACTTTGGTGTCAAACGTGGTCTCTGCCAGCCCTTACATCCGGGGCGGCTTACCATAGAGTCTATCCATGTTGATGGAGAAAAAACAGAAATGCTAACCAAGGAGCAAGTCGTGCATCTACTTGAGGCCTTGGACGCGGAGTCGGATCAGGATGCAGCGGCTCTAATCCGGCTTGCTATGGTAACGGGCATGCGCAAAGGTGCTTTGCTTGCTCTGCAATGGGGAGATTGTGATTTTGTTCGGAATATAATTACATTGCGTGGGGCATCTGCCAAGAAAGGCGTTACCGAACATGTACCCATGAATGAAGCTGCCCGCACAATCTTGCTAAAACTATCGCGTACGGGAAGCTCCTTCGTATTTCCAGGTAGGGATGGAGGCCAGCGAAAGGACTATCGGCGCATAGCCCGGCGAGTAAAAAAAAATGCGGGCTTACCTGATGATTTTCGTCCATTGCATGGGCTTCGACATCATTTTGCCAGCTTTCTTGCGTCAAGTGGCAAAGTTGACTTATATACCTTGCAGAAGCTTCTGACCCATTCAAGCCCGCAAATGACGCAACGCTATGCGCATTTGGCGGATGAAGCAATGAAGCAAGCTGCTGGCGTGGCGGATTCAATCATTAATAGGACACCCACAGAAATTGAAAGAGGGATGCACAGAGTAGGAGAAGATGACAATGACAATGCCTAAGGACTTCAGAACCATTCTGAGAAATATTCCAGAAGATGATGTTGCAAATTTCAGGAAGAATAATAAGCAAATCAAAAAAAATGAAGACATTGAAATCCGCAATCTTCTCTCTGGTGACACATGGAAGTTTGTATATACAGCAAAACATGTACACAAAAATCATCACAATTTGATAAATAACAATAGAAATAATATTGAAATATTATTTCGTCATATTGATGAAGAATATTTCACTCTCAGATGTATTGTTAATGCATTAGCGTGCAAAATTGCTGGAGAGGCAACCGCTTATCCGTTGGAAACCTTGAGTGAAAAAGAGCGTTGTGCTGCATTAGAGCTTTTAATTTTTTCTTGCAAATTTGGCTATTATTTCTGGGATATCGATAGAAAATGTGATTCTAATGATATTTTTGATTTCTTTATAAATCATGACTCAATGCCAATTCCAGTACTTCCGTATAATAACAGTTCTGAGCAAAGAGCACGGATTATTACATTCAGTATTGCACTAGGATCAATATTTGATGTAAGAGAATCTTTCATAGAAGAGATGAAAAACAAGCAGTTTACATTCTCAATGAATTCTCAGTTTGGTGATGATAATTTTGAAAAGAAGCTTAAAGAGATAGAGATCCAGCATAAAATGACAGACATCGGTATTAAGCAAATACTTGATGGCGATCCTCGACAGGTTGATGAGGTTGCAAAACTGGTTAAAATGAGGAAACTCGTAGTCCCAGATAACTTTCATTCTGATTCAACACCTGCACGCTGCATTGGACTTCTTATGTATGATATTATGGTTTCGCCAGATGAACCATGCGATGATATAATAAGTAGATTTAAATCATCAGAAAAATATCGAGAAATAGAAACAATCAGGCTTTTTAAAAAATCAGATAACGCTTACATTTCTGATAAAGATAATGGAACATTAAAAAGATGGCTCAAAACAACGCAAAAGTGCATAGAAAAAATGGCTGTTTTGCCATTTAAGTAGTCTGATACAGAATGATTGAGATACAATGTCAAGCACACTATCTAAATTTGCATTCGCACCGGGCAATAGCTGTTTCTGTCCATGAGCAGTAAGGGGTACCTTCCTCCCATACGGTCATGTAACAGATGAGTTGAAATGCCGCGGTTTGAGACTTCAATGCCGGAAGTAAGTACCCACGACATCTACTGGCTTGTCTACAGAGGTTTCGTCAACCTGACCTTACAATGGTCTGTCAGCGAATCTGCTGCAATTCGTTTGTGGAACGCATATGTTGCGACTTGACCTATACTTCAGTCGAAGAATAAGCGTATAGTAAGGGCAGGGAAGCGGGAAGCCCCGTTTCCCTGCCCAAGAATCAACTGTGATGATTACCTGCCTTCGCTTTCAGGCAAGGCCAGTCTTTCCGGTTCTTCTTCAGCATTGCATCTGCTGTCTTTTCGATTTTCCAATTCCACCGACACAGCTGCCGCTGTGAATACCCCTGCGATCCCTGCCAGTATGCCACCTATAAATGCCCATTTACTGCTCATGTCCTTGCTCCTTCTTGCTAGCCGGGTACAGGCTAATCATCCCAGTTATCTTTTATGGCCTGAAGTACAGCGATAACAACTGGTATCCAGTTCAGGTAATTCATTTACCCTCCCTTCATTTAGCAGCGCTGGATGCGCCGCTTTTTGTTAAGTAAGAAGAAACGAAATATTCCCGTTCGGCGCAAACATCTGAAATCAAGCGGTACCATCATGCTGCACCGCCTTTAAGCAATGCGGCCTGCAGCATTGCAAACATGGCAGGCACCAGATCAGGCAGATCGTTGACCACCTTGCTGGTATGCGGCAGCAGGTGCGTAATGTGCTCATCCCGTATGCCGAGGCCATAAACTTCAAAGCCGAGTTGTTGGGCCACCCCTATGGCATTGTTTGCGGCCAGCGGGTTGTCCGGCATGCCGTCAGTGATAACCAAGATCATCTTGCGTTGCTCCTTGAGGGGCAGCATGGTTTGCAAAACCCACCACAAGGCTCCAGCCAAGGGAGTTCCGCCAGAAGCTCGAATATCAAACAGGTCTGGCACCACCTGCCCGTGCCGCATGATGGGGAATACCGAGTTAGTGGCCATGGTTGCGGGAAAGGCCGTTACTGCCGAGTTCACGCCACGGATACGACTCAGGGCCGTTGCCACAGCAAAGCAGGCCCTATTGGCAAGGTTAATCGGTGCGCCAGCCATGCTGCCGCTTACGTCCAACAGGATATGAACAGCCGTATTGAGGCCCAGTTGCACGGACTCTTTTTGGAAAACACGAGCATTGCCAACCTGCAGCCGATGTAGCGAATTGGCGTGCAGTGTGCCCTTGCGCCCAATTCTGCATCGCCTTTGCGTTTGCGCCTGCAGAAAGCCCTGAAGACGAGTGCGCAGGGCAATGCTGGCCTGAAGGGCTTGCAGCCTCTGCTCTGCTGGCAAGGGGGCTGCTTGTCGGGTGCCTTCCACAGCCACGGTCAATGCGTCACCAGCGGATTCTGCGCTGTTATTGGCAAGCTCAATCGCCATGATTTCGCCGAGTTGCTGGGGTAGATCCTGCGCCTCCGCATGGAAAAGGGCCTTGAGTGGTAAATCACTCGGCGCTTGAACCGGTTCAGATTGCTGGTCGACTTGTGTGGCAGAATCGTTGACCTCCCCTGTCGCCCTAGGTGTGGCTCCCTGGTCGTTTGTGCTCGCGCATTTGCTAGTTGAAGGCTGTCGAGGCGGTTCCCACTGCCTGACGCATATGGCAATTTGTCGAGCATATTCGACTGCTGCCGCAGTATCCGGGCAATGGATGTAAACCTTGACCAAGATGGCATCCAGAGCCCCTAGCAAGCAGGGGAAGTGCTGCTCCACGATGCTTGCCGCGTGTTTCCGTGCCGGGGTCACCTCATCCACATCCCAGGCTCGCACTGTCAACAGCACATAGTCCAAAACAGCAAGGGCCGGGGAATCATCCCCGGCCCTTGGCTGTGCTTGCTCTACAAAAAATCGTCGTATCAGCCAGTTCAGATTTCTCCTGCAGCCAGGGAATATGCCTGACAGCATTTTTTCAACACGCCAATCTTCAAGACAGTTGAACAAATTGAAGGTTACTGGATCAAGGTTTGCCGCTTTCAGCACGCTAAAATCTGTGTGCCGTATATGGGCAGCCTCATGGTCTGTGAACCCCTTGGCCAAAGCCAATAATTCCGGCTCACAATCAATGGGCAACGATGGCAGATGGATAACTTTACCGTTGGTGCAGGCTTCCTTGCCGCCAATACATACCTGCACACCATAGCGGTCGCCAAGGATGGACGCCAGCAAGGGCAGACAGTTGAGAACATCTTTTGTGCGTACCATGGTGTCACCACAGACCCAGGCTGGGGATGGCAGGATGCGGCAAAGCGCTATCAGCCACGGGAATCTCAGGCAGGATGGGTTCATCATCCATATTCCCATCCATGGTGCCATCCATCTGTCCAGCAAGGCCGTCCGGCTCGTGGATAACGTCCGGACCAGCCAACAGGGCATCAAGCACAAACGCCGGGCCGTAGCCCTCAACAACTTTTTGGGCGTGGCCCACAAGGGCCGTACTGTCCTTGAGCAGACAGACCAGACCCTGCAACAGCAGCAAGTCTGTACCGGTGATGTTTCCCTTCTTGGGCATGCGAAGTAGCGCAGCCTGCACGATGTCAGCCACTGGGGCCACATGTGGCTCTATAAATGACAAGCCCGTGAGCTTGGCATGCAGGGTGCGCAGCGGCGAGAGCGCCTTGTGGGTTACCTCCGTTTTACCATGATAAACCCTGCGCCATATATCGTCAGCCGACTTGGCCACCTCATCAAACAGGGTGCCGCCGAGGCCCTGCACCTCTTCCGCCAGGCCAGCTTCCAGCACAGCGGTGTTGTCTGTGTGCTGTTCAAGCGGGGCCACCTTGTACAACTGCCAGCGAAAATCCATGCGGGCGCGTACATAGTCAGGCCCCACAAGGGAGTTACGAATGATTTCGCCCCACTGATGGTGCTTCTCAATCCATGCCTGCACATTTTGGTCATAGTCAGCTAGAAATGCTTCCTTTTCTTTCTGGAATTCAGTGCGGATGTTAAGCAGCTCCTGCACGATTTCGCCGGCCTTTTCTTCGGGTATGGCCCAGCCGGACATGAACCGCACGCCGTGACGGTCAAGGTAGTTGAAGGCGCGGGCTTTGAGTGTGCCGAACACCTTGAGGTTTTCCGGGTCGGCAATGCGCTTTGAGCCCAGAGAAGCCAGATCTTCGGGGGGCAGTTCCGCACCCCCCAGGTCTTCCTGGCTCATTTTGCGCCGGGCTGACCATAAGCTGACGTTAAGGTTAAGGGCCAGCAAATTGTCCAAAATGCGGATATCAGAAACAAGCTGAGTCATGGTAGCCTCCTAGAATGAGCTTTTTGTTGTATTGAGGGAGTAGCCTTCTTTGATTTTCTTTTCTGCGCGTG
>NZ_JANFYZ010000026.1:2500-7500 GCF_024460775.1 Desulfovibrio desulfuricans
AGGGTCCAGACATGTTCAGTAGGTGGGAGTGAGAGGTGTTATGGGTGGAGGACAATTTTTATTATATTTCATCTAATAGCAATAGGATATGAGAGGTGAAAAAGCAAAAGCAATAGTGCATTGTGATGTGGAGAATAAGGTGCATACGATGAAAAAGGTGATTTGTCATTTACAAGAGGTAGGTCGAAACAGAACATGAAAGTTGGTCGGTAGGTGGCATGCAGAGGTAGTTTCAAGGTGACAGGTTATGAAGATATGGTGCAAAAGACAAATGGATGGTGGCAGGCATAGTAAAATGATGGTGTGGAAGACATAGATGGTATTTGTTTTGCATTTACGGCACCGGATGCGGGCGATAATGACGGGAAGAGATTTAGTATGTGGGACAGAATTTCGGCGGCAGTATTGAGACCATGAGAGTAGCAAACGTAAGTCTAAAGGTTGTTTTATAGTAGTTAGGATGTAGGAAATGTATTCCGATAGGCCATTTTACATTTGGAGGGACGGTTGAAAGTGGACAGAGGAAAAGGTGCGGAAATGGCTGATTTTGATTGTTTATGTTTTGTGTGATAATTTTACATTTTTGCATAGTATTAGGTAGTTAGATGAAAGATGAATAGACATAGGAGTAAGAAAACATAGAATAGTTACCATTATTGGTAGGAGTGTGGTGGGGTGGTATAGTCCGCATTGGGATGTTACTTTCCTGTTATGGCATGGATTTCCCTTTAGGGTCTCTGAAGCGTATTTCCGTCACCGAAAAAGGCAGAAAAAGGGAAACTGAAGGGAGGATAGTAGTAAAGTTTGAATGGTGGTAGTGTAATGTATGATATCCGTTGGTTTTGGTTTCGGTTGTGAAAAGTTTTTTGGTATGATATTTTGCAAGTAGCATATATTTCTTGTGTGAGAAAGGTATATTTTGTATGTTCCCGCGCGTTTCCGTATTTTCCGCTTCCGTATTTTCCGCTTCCGTATTTTCCGCTTCCGTATTTTCCGCTTCCGCTTCCGCAGTAAAAAAAAGTGAGGAACTGGGTTACCCGGGGCACCTGTCACTTTGGAAAAAAAAAAGAAAAAAATATACGCTAAGATTTTTGGAGAATAGCTTAAATTGAAGTTTTTCTCGGCGAGAAATACGTAGTTAAGGCAGAGCGACAGAGAGGGCAAAAGAAAATAAAAGTAAGATTTTAGTTTGTAATGGGAGGGGGGGTTTAGTCATGGAGTACAAGTGTGAGGAAAAGTAGTTGGGAGGTACTTCATGCGAAAGCAGTTGAAGACAAGTTCGAAAAGAGTTTGGAAACGAATTCGAGTAGGCTTGTCGTTCGTTATGTTTTTGTAAATGGCCTCGTCAAACGGTGGAGAGAGTCGCTAGGTGATCGTCAGATCTGCCTAGTCTCTATACAGCGTGTTTAATTGACATGGGTTGATGCGTATTGAGAGATACAATTTGGGAAGAAATTCCCAGAGTGTGTTTCTTTTGCGTTTAACCTGAACAGTCTCATCGTGGGCATCTTGCGATTCCATTGGTGAGCAGCGAAGGATTTGGTGGATTACTAGCTAATAGCAATCTATTTCAAAGAATTCAAACTTGGGGGAATGCCTTGTTGAATAGCCGGTCGCAAGACTGTGATTCTTCAAGTGTAACCTCCTCTCAAATCAGCGATATCAAACGTACCATTCCGTGAAACACCGGGGTATCTGTTTGGTGGAACCTGATTAGAGGAAACTCAAAGAGTGCTATGGTATGGTGACGGAGTGCGCTGGTCAAGAGTGTAAAAGCTTTTTGAACAGAGAGCATTTCCGGCAGCAGAGAGACCTGAAAAAGCAATTTTTCTGGAATTTCAGCTGTTTCCAAACTCAATAAGTATCTTCTAGCAAGAGGGAATAGGTGGGAAAAAAAAAAAGAGATTTCGGTTTCTTTCTTTTTTACTGCTTGTTGCTTCTTCTTTTAAGATAGTTATCTGGTTGATCCTGCCAGTAGTCATATGCTTGTCTCAAAGATTAAGCCATGCATGTCTAAGTATAAGCAATTTATACAGTGAAACTGCGAATGGCTCATTAAATCAGTTATCGTTTATTTGATAGTTCCTTTACTACATGGTATAACTGTGGTAATTCTAGAGCTAATACATGCTTAAAATCTCGACCCTTTGGAAGAGATGTATTTATTAGATAAAAAATCAATGTCTTCGGACTCTTTGATGATTCATAATAACTTTTCGAATCGCATGGCCTTGTGCTGGCGATGGTTCATTCAAATTTCTGCCCTATCAACTTTCGATGGTAGGATAGTGGCCTACCATGGTTTCAACGGGTAACGGGGAATAAGGGTTCGATTCCGGAGAGGGAGCCTGAGAAACGGCTACCACATCCAAGGAAGGCAGCAGGCGCGCAAATTACCCAATCCTAATTCAGGGAGGTAGTGACAATAAATAACGATACAGGGCCCATTCGGGTCTTGTAATTGGAATGAGTACAATGTAAATACCTTAACGAGGAACAATTGGAGGGCAAGTCTGGTGCCAGCAGCCGCGGTAATTCCAGCTCCAATAGCGTATATTAAAGTTGTTGCAGTTAAAAAGCTCGTAGTTGAACTTTGGGCCCGGTTGGCCGGTCCGATTTTTTCGTGTACTGGATTTCCAACGGGGCCTTTCCTTCTGGCTAACCTTGAGTCCTTGTGGCTCTTGGCGAACCGGGACTTTTACTTTGAAAAAATTAGAGTGTTCAAAGCAGGCGTATTGCTCGAATATATTAGCATGGAATAATAGAATAGGACGTTTGGTTCTATTTTGTTGGTTTCTAGGACCATCGTAATGATTAATAGGGACGGTCGGGGGCATCAGTATTCAATTGTCAGAGGTGAAATTCTTGGATTTATTGAAGACTAACTACTGCGAAAGCATTTGCCAAGGACGTTTTCATTAATCAAGAACGAAAGTTAGGGGATCGAAGATGATCAGATACCGTCGTAGTCTTAACCATAAACTATGCCGACTAGGGATCGGGTGGTGTTTTTTTAATGACCCACTCGGCACCTTACGAGAAATCAAAGTCTTTGGGTTCTGGGGGGAGTATGGTCGCAAGGCTGAAACTTAAAGGAATTGACGGAAGGGCACCACCAGGAGTGGAGCCTGCGGCTTAATTTGACTCAACACGGGGAAACTCACCAGGTCCAGACACAATAAGGATTGACAGATTGAGAGCTCTTTCTTGATTTTGTGGGTGGTGGTGCATGGCCGTTCTTAGTTGGTGGAGTGATTTGTCTGCTTAATTGCGATAACGAACGAGACCTTAACCTACTAAATAGTGGTGCTAGCATTTGCTGGTTATCCACTTCTTAGAGGGACTATCGGTTTCAAGCCGATGGAAGTTTGAGGCAATAACAGGTCTGTGATGCCCTTAGACGTTCTGGGCCGCACGCGCGCTACACTGACGGAGCCAGCGAGTCTAACCTTGGCCGAGAGGTCTTGGTAATCTTGTGAAACTCCGTCGTGCTGGGGATAGAGCATTGTAATTATTGCTCTTCAACGAGGAATTCCTAGTAAGCGCAAGTCATCAGCTTGCGTTGATTACGTCCCTGCCCTTTGTACACACCGCCCGTCGCTAGTACCGATTGAATGGCTTAGTGAGGCCTCAGGATCTGCTTAGAGAAGGGGGCAACTCCATCTCAGAGCGGAGAATTTGGACAAACTTGGTCATTTAGAGGAACTAAAAGTCGTAACAAGGTTTCCGTAGGTGAACCTGCGGAAGGATCATTAAAGAAATTTAATAATTTTGAAAATGGATTTTTTTTTTTGTTTTGGCAAGAGCATGAGAGCTTTTACTGGGCAAGAAGACAAGAGATGGAGAGTCCAGCCGGGCCTGCGCTTAAGTGCGCGGTCTTGCTAGGCTTGTAAGTTTCTTTCTTGCTATTCCAAACGGTGAGAGATTTCTGTGCTTTTGTTATAGGACAATTAAAACCGTTTCAATACAACACACTGTGGAGTTTTCATATCTTTGCAACTTTTTCTTTGGGCATTCGAGCAATCGGGGCCCAGAGGTAACAAACACAAACAATTTTATTTATTCATTAAATTTTTGTCAAAAACAAGAATTTTCGTAACTGGAAATTTTAAAATATTAAAAACTTTCAACAACGGATCTCTTGGTTCTCGCATCGATGAAGAACGCAGCGAAATGCGATACGTAATGTGAATTGCAGAATTCCGTGAATCATCGAATCTTTGAACGCACATTGCGCCCCTTGGTATTCCAGGGGGCATGCCTGTTTGAGCGTCATTTCCTTCTCAAACATTCTGTTTGGTAGTGAGTGATACTCTTTGGAGTTAACTTGAAATTGCTGGCCTTTTCATTGGATGTTTTTTTTTTCCAAAGAGAGGTTTCTCTGCGTGCTTGAGGTATAATGCAAGTACGGTCGTTTTAGGTTTTACCAACTGCGGCTAATCTTTTTTATACTGAGCGTATTGGAACGTTATCGATAAGAAGAGAGCGTCTAGGCGAACAATGTTCTTAAAGTTTGACCTCAAATCAGGTAGGAGTACCCGCTGAACTTAAGCATATCAATAAGCGGAGGAAAAGAAACCAACCGGGATTGCCTTAGTAACGGCGAGTGAAGCGGCAAAAGCTCAAATTTGAAATCTGGTACCTTCGGTGCCCGAGTTGTAATTTGGAGAGGGCAACTTTGGGGCCGTTCCTTGTCTATGTTCCTTGGAACAGGACGTCATAGAGGGTGAGAATCCCGTGTGGCGAGGAGTGCGGTTCTTTGTAAAGTGCCTTCGAAGAGTCGAGTTGTTTGGGAATGCAGCTCTAAGTGGGTGGTAAATTCCATCTAAAGCTAAATATTGGCGAGAGACCGATAGCGAACAAGTACAGTGATGGAAAGATGAAAAGAACTTTGAAAAGAGAGTGAAAAAGTACGTGAAATTGTTGAAAGGGAAGGGCATTTGATCAGACATGGTGTTTTGTGCCCTCTGCTCCTTGTGGGTAGGGGAATCTCGCATTTC
>NZ_JANFYZ010000027.1 GCF_024460775.1 Desulfovibrio desulfuricans
GAGTGCAACCTTGCCAAGGTTGAAGTCGCGGGTTCAAATCCCGTCTCCCGCTCCACTTTTGCGGGAATAACTCAACGGTAGAGTGTCAGCTTCCCAAGCTGAAGGTTGCGGGTTCAAATCCCGTTTCCCGCTCCAAAAAAGCTTACGATAAAGCCCTTACAGTTTAAAACTGCAAGGGCTTTTTTGTTGGCCTGATGGTGGTCAGCTACCGGACGGCTGACGTTTTGAACGCATCTTTTTGATCTGCTCCTGCTGCCGATGTGTCATCTGACCACCCTGCCCCCAATGATTTATAGAGGGCAATGACGCCGCGCAGTTCTTCCCACTGGCTAAGGGCCAGGGCATCCCGTGCATTGTTAACGGTGCGCTGCGCAACAAGCACCGGCATATAGGCGCTCAATCCCCTGCCGTAGAGCCGGGACGAGTGTTCCAGGGCTTTCTGGCTATCGACAACGGCCTCTTTTAGTGAGGCCTGCCGCAGGCGTTCACTATTCAATGCCGTCAAGGCATCTTCCACGTCCCGCAGGGCAAGCCTCACGTCACGCTCATACACCAGCCGTGCCGCATCGGCATTGGCCTGCGCCGCCTTCACGCCAGCGCGTGCCCGCCCTCCATCGTAGATGGACTGGCTGACCTGCCCCCCTACCGACCAGGCCGTGCTCGCGCTGGAAAAGAGGTCATGGATGAGGCTTACGGTGCTGCTGATGCCTAACGGAATGGTAAACCTGGGGAAACGCTCGGCCTCGGCAACGCCGATCTGTGCGGTTGCTGCTGCAAGACGCCGTTCGTCCGCCCGTATATCTGGGCGTTGGCGCATCACCTCCGATGGCAATGAAAGCGGCAGGCGGGCGGGCACAGGCAAAGATGAAGACGGTTCGGCCAGCGCTGTGCGCCAATCACCAGGAAAACCGCCAGCCAGTACGCCGATGGCATGACTGAACCGGGCAATATCCGCCTCCATCAAAGGCGGCTGCGCCTCGGCTGTTTTGCGCTCTGCCCGGGCCTGCATCACATCGGCCAGGGTGCCCATGCCCCTCAACTGGGCCTGTTCAGCCAGTCGCTCACTCTCAAGCAGCGTACGGATATTGTCATGGGCGATGGCCAGGCGTAGCTGCGTTGCACGCAGGCCCGCGTAGTTGGACACTAGTTCCGCAACCAGACTCACCTGCAATGCGCGATGATCTTCGGCAACCGCTTCAATGCCCGCATCTGCCGCTTCAACGGCTCTGCGCGTTCCACCAAAGATATCCAGCTCCCAACTCGCGTCAAAGCCAGCAAGCCAAGTCCGCGACTCGCCGCCGACTTGCCCGGTGAGGGCCTCGCTGGTGCGCCGAGCCTCACCTGCCCCGCCGCCGGAAACCGTCGGCCCAAAGGCCGACGCGGTCTGAACCCGCTCCGCGCGCGCCTGCCGCAACCGCGCCAGCGCGATACCAATATCCTGATTCCGCTCCAACGCCTGCTCGACCAACCTGTCGAGCAGCGGGTCGTTGAATGACCGCCACCACATGCGCAGTCCATCCTGAGAGCTGCCAGACAAGGCACTGTTGGCCTCAACCCAGTTTGCAGGCAGGTTCAATGTGGGTTTGGTATAGTCAGGGCCTACGGACAGGCAGCCTGAAAGGCCCAGCAACAACGAGACAAGCAGAAACACGCTGCAAATACGCAGTCGCGCATGATTTCGTGCTGTGTACATGCGCACTCCTACAACCAACGTTGCAAAAGCGTTGCGAGGCGGCCCTGGGGTGGCCTGTCGCCTCCTGGCGCAGTCACCTCGATGCTGCCTGTCATGCCTGCGGCCAAAACAAGATTTTGCGGGAGTTGCCCAAATTCGACGCGAACCGGAATGCGCTGCGCCAGGCGAACCCAGCTGAAACTTGGCGCAACGCTTGGCAAACCCTGCGCATCAGCCTGCTGGTTGGCATCGGCTATTCCGCGCCCGATACTCACCACCTTGCCAGGAATCACCTCATCAAAACCCATCAGGCGGATCTGCGCTGAGGCGCCGGGCTCAATGCCATGCAGTTTGGTTTCTTCAAAATAGCCGATGATCCGGAAGCTGCTCGCGTCCACCAGCGCGATATTCGGCTGGCCAGTCACCGCATAGTCGCCCTTGTTCAGCCTCAGACGCGTTATATATCCATCCACAGGGGCCCGCAGCACTGTGTGCTCCATATCCAGCCTTGCCCTGTCTACAGCAACTTGCGCACTGCGCAACTCGGCCTGGGCGATGGCCATTGTCTGATTCGCACGCTGGACTTCTTCTGCGGGCACAATATCTTCCATACCCCGGCGGCGTCTCGCGTCTTCCATTTTCTGACGCAACGACACGTCCGCCGCAGCCAGTTGAGCCTCGGCCTGCGCCAAAGCCAGAGCAAAGTGGGCAGGATCTATGCGGTAGAGCACATCCCCCTGTTTCACAAACTGGTCATCAACCACCGAGACATCCAGTACCGTACCTGACACCTCCGGGGCTATGCGGACGATCTGCGCACTGACGCGGCCATCCCGTGTCCAGGGGGCCAAGACATAGGCACGCCAGAGCGCGCTTACCAAAATCCACGCAAAAATGACGACAGTGACTGTAAGCCCTGCCCTGAATATCTGTTTTGCCGGAAACAAACTGTTAGACATGGAAAACCAACACCTTTTCTGGGAATAAGCGGTTAAACAAAGAGAATCAGCATCGAAACTATGCAGAGGGAAAGAGCAAACCCGAATAAACCGGGATGCCAGACCCACCTCAGCGCGCCGCAGCGTGTAAGCAGGGAGCGAAGACCCAGGTATATTGGCAGCGCGGCGCACGCATAGACAAAGAATGGCGGCAGGTAGATGCCAGCCACCGAGAACTCACTCAGCATCGGTACGACCTCCAGAATGTTGTGAAAAGTAATCCGCGCGGTTTTCAAGCAGCACTGCAATATCAAGCAGCACGACCGTCAATCGTTGCGCTTCGGCTGTGGCGGCGCTCCCTGTCAGTGACAATTGCGACAAGGACCTTGCAGCACGGCGGGCATGCCGAGCCGCCATTTTGGGTTCGCCAACCCGGCGGTTCATGTAGCGAAAAGCGGTTGCAAGCTGGCGGCGCAATTCAGAATCTTTGGGCGCATGGCGCAGCCAATTGCGCAGGCGCAAAACCTCTCGCCCCAGATGAATACTGTCCAGCGCATTGGCAATCTCTCGCTCCATCACCTCCGGTTGCGCCCTAAGCAGCGCACCGAGTTGAGCCGTGCGGTGCTGCTGGCTCCATTGCCAGACTTTCGCATCAGTCCGTTTTCCTCTGAAGGTGCCAAGCGCATTATCGCGGATAGCAAGGTGCAAACGCTCGGCGTCGCGCGACAGATTGCGCGGCAGCAGAACCTTGAACCCCACCAGCGTAAAAAATACTGCCAGTATCCAGGCCACGGAACTGTTGAGAAATAACGCAAAATCATAGTTCATGGGGTTGTCTGGCGCGGCCAGCGTGGTGAAAGCCACGAGATAGGTGGCCCCGGCCGCCATGTGGCGGGGCATGGAGGTTGCGTAAACGCCCGGCAGCCAGAATATCCCCAACACCAGGAGCAACAGCGGCAACCCTTCAACATGGGGAAGCACTATAAAGGTGCAGAGGAATGCCATTACAACGGCAGCCACAGTACCCTTCATAAATTCAACGGCGCCGAGAGCCGGATTGGGAGCCGTGGACAGTAGCGCGCAGCCTGATGCCAGGCCCGCCAGCATCAGGCTGCCGTACGTCCAGCCAGTCGCAAGCCAGAAAGCGCCGCCAAGCAGCACCGTCAGCATTGCTCGCAGCCCGTTCTGCATCGCCGCCATCCTGTCCCGGTAGAACGGCACGGAGACTTGCGCCGCTGTTGGTAGCGGAGCATGTAAAAGTTCAATGCCCTTAAGGGCTTCAATATAGTCGTCGAGCTGTTCGAGCAGCCGGTCTCCAGCGATCATCAGTGCGGCATGCTCCGACGCTTCATCAAGCAATGCCGTGGAAAGCGTGTCTGTTAATCGAGCGCGCATATCTGCCAATATCTGAACGGCACGATCCAGCCCGATGGGGCCTTGTTCCTGCGCCAGCGCCTGACTGGCTTGCTGCCATGCCAGCTCCCAGGCAGGCTTGAGCGCTTTCAGGGCGCTCAGGCTTGCGCTGCCTTCGCGCATGGGGGGCATGCCGCCTACCAATGCGGAAAACAGGGAAACCATTGTCTGCCGAACTGTACCGGCACGTTGGGCCAGGTCGGGGGATTCGGCTTTTCCCAGCGCCAGCAGGTCATCCACGCCATATGCTTCAATAATGAGATTGCGCCTGCCCGCATCCAGAGGCCTGATTTCCGGTGTCTCACCAGTATGAGTCGCCTGGTGATTTGTCGAAAGGATGCCTGCGGTGGCCGCTGCCAACCGCCGCAGTTGCGTTTCCAAACGATTTCTTACGCTCCGGGTGCTGAAAAGTGCAGACACGCACACCAGGCACACCACGCCGATCGACACGGAAGCCCCGCGCCCCATCACCTGAGAAAACGTAAGTTCCGGATGTTCCATGGCTCCATAGGCCGCCATCCCCACGGTATACCCCGCAAGGGTAGCGCCATACGCCCGAAAATGACGCAGAAGCGTCATTCCCACCACGCACACGCCCATCCACAGGCCAAAGCCGAGCAGGAACAGCCAGGGACTCTGGCCAAATAAACTCATCAAAATAAAGGACGCCAGCATCCCGACCAGCGTGCCGAGTATCCGCCACACGCCTTTTCCTATCACAGCGCCCTGCACCGGGTTGATGACAAGAAGAACACTGGATGCCGCCGAATACGGCGCGCGCAGATCCAGCATATAGGCAACTACAAGCGCCATGCCTGCGGCAAGAATCGAACGCATCACGTAGGTCGCGCGTGGCGTGGTCAGGTCAAGATACGGCAGCCCGCGGAGAAACCATCCCCGGAGCAGGGAGAGATGGGAGGTAAAGAAACCTGAAGGTGCCGAAGGCACATTCGCATAAGACATGATAGAACCCTTCTGCAATGACGTAATAAGCGCCACTGTAGATATGCCCTACCATTCCGAAAAGTGAATTTATTGCATTTTTATGATTGCGTTAAACGCACGCATTGAAGGTTGCCCCTCACTCACTATTTTGCTTGTCTGGCCGTCTGCGCAGCATTGCCGTTGCAGAGGGCGTGGATTGTACGCCGCAGCCATTGATGGGCAGGATCGTTCTCCAACCGGGGGTGCCAGGCCTGCGTCAGCAGCACTGTTTCCAATGGAACCGGCAGCTCGAACAGGCGGATGTGCAAACCTGCGGCAAGCGCGCTGCTGGCCAGATTTTTGGGCAAGATCAGCAACAGGTCAGAATCCTGCAGCGCGAACAATGCCGTGTACGGATTCGGCACGACAAGGCCAACATGACGACGCAGCCCCTGTTCTTCCAGCGCTGCATCCACGGGCCCAACGGACTTTCCGCGCCGAGAAACGTTGATATGCTCCCAGCGGGCGAGGCGCTCGGGGGTAATTTCGTCGTCAAAAACCGGATGATTTGCTCGGGCAACGCTGACGTAAGTCGTGGTGAACAGCGATTGCACGCGAATCTCCGGCCCCATCTTGCGTGAACCGCTGATGAACAGGTCAATGCGGCCATTGCGCAGCGCCTCCTCGTCCACGTCATCCTCTTCCGGCGAAAAACGCAACATGGCGCGGGGCATATCCGTTGCCATAATTCCCAACAGATGCCCCAGATGCATGCTTACAAATTCATCGGTGGCGCGGACATTAAAGCGCCTCTCCAGCGATTTCAGATCGATCTCAGCGTTGGATGAAAAAACCTGCGCAGCCTGCTCGACCGCCATGCGCACCTGCTCGCGCAGAGCGAGCGCTTTAGGTGTTGGGATGAGCTTTCGGCCGACCTGAACAAATACGGGGTCACCCAGCGCGTCCCGAATCCGGCTCAAGGTGCGGCTCATCGCGGGGGAGCTCAAATTCATGCGACGGGCTGCGCCAATGACGCTTCCCTCATCCAGCAACGCATCTAAGGCCAAAAGCAAATTTAAATCCGGACGCGACATGCCCCCCCTCCAATCCGTTAACTAAAACGCAATCACATATACCGCTGAATAATGCGAGGAGCATTTAAAAACAAGCGTACTCCAAATGGTGAAGCATCAAGTTTTCTCAATCACCGCCTTATCGAGCTGTAACGCTTTTTGGCTTTTGAGGGTGGCAGCACATTGAGCACGAGATTTTTTTATTTCTGCTTACCAACACAACCAGCTAAAATACCTTGCAGTATTAGCAGGCAAGATTTCCAACCCGGATATCTCGGCCTCCGAAGGCCCCCAAACTATTGCAAGCCATTTATGAGAGTGCTATTTTTTACTTGCGAAGTTTTTTTGTTCGCAACCACCAGAACCAAGGAGGCGAAGTATGGAATATGCCGTTATGCTGGGGACCGTCGGATGCCGCAAAGAGGATTCAATCCTCGGCTCTGTTTGGGGTGGTTGGATGAACTGGTGGCGTCGCATGCTGGCAGCCGCCGACCGCTTTTAAGCACAGCATGTGACACCGCACGCTGTAATCAACCTGTGATTGAAGGCCGGGACAAGTCCCGGCCTTTTTTTATTTGGCCAGCGCCAAGCAGCAACATACGCCCGGACGCTTCAAGGCGGGTAGCACCCACTGGCGCATCCCCCCGCCACCATGCGTCACTTCTCCTGCGATATACCCAAGACCCTTGGGACTATAATCAGACACGCAACTCGGGCACGTACTAACCAGCGCCTGTTGCTGCCGCCCTTATCGCATAATCGCCAGGCCTGAGCCACGCCCCCTGTATATTTTTGCGTGTCTTTTAATTATAAACGCGATATTATACATAGAAAACATACTGTTCAATCTCCATCCAAACATAATCCATACTTTCTGCAAGGTTGATAAATATGTTAGTTTGCAATAGCCTGAATTCGCTATCTCACTGAAATTAAACTGACATATAGCATCATCAAGATGTGTGCACCCAACTCGCGCAAAAGAATGCACAGAACAGAAATAGCCTATACCTAACTGCACCGCATAACCACTACTCACAGATATACTTTTACTTAACCAGACTGACTTACAAACTAATCCACCCAGGCGTTCAGCAAATGTTCTTCAGATTTTCAAAAAATTACGCATTATGGGATACGATTTTTATCATTGCCATTGCTGGCTATACCCTGTTTGGACTGTGGGGAGTGAGCCTGCTTTCGTGCGATGGACTTAAAATCAGCAGCGACCTTTGCTGCTATGTACAAAATATGGCTGGCGAACTGCGTCGTGAACTGTTTTCACTTGACCCACTATTAGCAGTTCCAACCACCGCAAATTCCATCATCAGTCTTGAATCAACATTGGCAAGCCTTCTTCAGCCCGGTGACGACATTGTGCAGGGGATGCTGCGGGCTGGCGCTGTGGGCGTGTTTTTCCACTACATTGCCTGTTATTATCTCGGACGCCGCCTTTTTGACACGCCGCTGATTGCCGCCCTGTTTGCCCTGCTGACAGGCGTGACAGTATGGGTCAGCTTTGGCACATACTGGGGCTTTGGCTCGGGTGACATAACGCCGCGTGTTTTTTATGCCGCTCTGTTCCCGGCACTACTGGCAGCAACACTTTCCGCTCTCGACAAACCACAGCTGCGCCCTCTTATCATGTTTGTTTCGGGCTGCGGCATGTACCTGCACAGCATCAGTTCCCTGGTGGCGAGCTGCATGCTGTTTACCGTCTTTTTATTTCACAGGGCCAAGGGCGATAGCCTGTTGCGGCACGGGGCATGGCTTCTGTTGAGCCTTGTTGCCTGGTGCCTTCCCACATTGCTCTATCTGACAAGCTCCATCAAATCCGCCACGCCATTTTCGCCGCAGGATCTGGCCGTGCTCCAGCAGGTTTTTGACCGCCGCTTTCTTGAAGACGAAGGCGGGCTCTGGAGCAGACTGATAGGACACCTGCATTACAGAAGCGACAGCTTTTTTCTCATTCTTGGCGGCATTGCCGGATTTTTTGTCGTGCGCCGTTACGGCACTGCACTAATGAAACGCCTGGCATCCATTGTACCCACCCTGCTTTTGGGCCTGTGCCTGGCTTTGCTCTTTTCCGTAGCAGAAACACACATAGCCCAGGCTCTCGGCAGAATGAGGTAGGTCGTCAAATTCGAACGCCATGTTAAGCGGCAATCGGCAGCTTTGGT
>NZ_JANFYZ010000028.1 GCF_024460775.1 Desulfovibrio desulfuricans
GTACTTGAGTACGCTGCGCTCAAAATCCCGGCGCTTCCTTTTCAGACCGCAAAAAGCGTATTTTGCAAATTCGCCCAACACCAGCCGTCGCCTCCGCGTTCGCTCCGGCGAGTTTAAGGAAGGCGACTTTACGACCATCTCCTGATGGAGGGCCGGGGTGAAAGGCAGAAAAGGCAATAAAAGCAGAAAGGCAGGGGGAAAAGACAAAAGGAGGGTAAAGAGTTCTGGCGGGGTGGGTGAGCCTGTCAGGCTGATTTACGCAAACCTGACTTTTACGCCCTGAATGCGTCAGCGCCGGGATTTTGATACTCACGTACTTGAGTACGCTGCGCTCAAAATCCCGGCGCTTCCTTTTCAGACCGCAAAAAGCGTATTTTGCAAATTCGCCCAACACCAGCCATCGCCTTCGCCTTGCTCCGGCGAGTTTAAGGAAGGCGACTCCACGACCAGCTTTTGATGGAGGGCAGCTCTTTCTGACTCGCAATTCATTCTGCTAGTTATGACCGAATGGAAATTGCCATTTACGCGCATAACTTTGCTATATCGCATAGTTTTTTGTTGTGGTTAGCCCGGGCTTGGAGGTGACTGAAAACCCAGAATCCGTGGGGAAAGAGTACGAAGCCATTTCCTAAACGAGCGACTAGATCAGTGGAATTTGGCTGAAGCGGATATTGATCGAAGCGAAGGCGTCCTCTGGCATTTACGCGGCGCGGAGGGAGATCACCTGAGCGAGCGCAGCGAGTGAGGGAAGCTCCCGCAGCTATAGCCGCGTTGCCCTCGCTGTTTTGCGGAAGCTGAAAACCTTTCTTAGGGGGTGCTTCGGGGGGGATGCAAGGGGGGCCGAGAAGGGGGCATAGCCCCATAACCGGCCCCGCCTTGCTGCGCGCCGCACAGGCGTCCCAACTTCGCCGGACGGCGGAATCCCGTGCCCGAAGGGCAGAAAAAAGATAAACTTGATGCCTCTCGGGCGCGGCCACGCCGGGCAGGTGTCCCAACGCCGCCGGACGGCAGAATCTAACGCTTGACCGGCATAAACAGGTCAAACGGCATACTCGGATTCCAGTCCGCAGGGTACAATTCAAAGCAGGGGGCCTGCTCGTTCAGTTTCCATTCCTGCTGCCCGCCAAGCCACGTCTGGTACATGAACATGTATCCCGCACCGATGCTTTCCAGATTTGGCACAGTGCAGCGGGCGTAGGAGCCGGACGGTATGGCGGTGGTTTCAATGCCTGCTGGAATCTGTTCGTCAGCCTCAACAGCGGCCCAGTAGTCAAAATCCTGGGCATTGAGCATGATGGAAACGCCGTAGCTTTCCTTGCCATAAATTTTGGGCATTTGCGGGCAGAAGTTCTGCCATAGGGTTGGACAATCTTCCTTGGCCTTTGCCATGTTGGTACGCACCTTGATGCCCATAAGCTGCTTGGCCGGAAAATCCACAACTTTTATTTCAAATCCGTTCATAGGTACTCCTTGCGGGGATATATTGTGTGGGGTCAGCATGTTCCTGCTGGCGAAAATTCGCTCGACTTTTTTTGCGCTTCTGCCCACCGTGGCCCTTGGCGGCCAGAACCGAGATGGGAGAATAAATGGAAACACTTACCTACCAGCAGCGTATAGGCCTTGTGCTGCGCCACATTGAGCAGCACCTTGATGCCAGGCCAAATCTGGAAGAGCTGGCGCGCATAGCCTGTTTTTCGCCCTACCATTTTCACCGGATATTTTCTTCAATGGTGGGCGAGAGCGTTGCAGCATACGTGCGCCGTTTGCTGTTGGAGCGCGCCGCCATGCAACTTGGGCATTCCCCTGAATCTGTCACCCAGATAGCCCTTGGCGCGGGCTATGATAGCGTGGACGCCTTTACGCGGGCTTTTCGGGCGCATATGGGCATGCTGCCATCCGAATACCGCCGCAGGAAGGGGCATCTGGAGGTTGCCCGCAGGCGAGATCTTACGCGTCCCCTGTTTTACCATGAAATGAGCGATCTCCCGCCCATGAATGTACGTGTTGAAAAATTTGCGCCGTGCTTGGTGGCTGCTGTGCGGCATACAGGGCCGTATGACGAGAGTTTCCCTGCATGGGAAAAACTGTGCGGCGCGCTGGAGGCTAACGGCCTGCTTTCTGATGCCTCAGTGGCGTACGGCGTGAGCTATGACAACCCGGACATTACCGCGCCCCAAAAGTGCCGCATGGATGCCTGCGTCAGCCTGCCGCCAGGATTGCTGGAAGCAAGTGCTGAATTGTGCCCCCTGCTACAGAATGAGGAGATTTTTTTGCGGCATATTGGCGGTGAACAGGAGTATGCCGTGCTGCGCATCAGGGGGCCGTACTTCCTGCTGCATCCTGCCTACAGGTCGCTATTTGGCGTATGGTTCCCGCAGAGTGGACGCGAGCCGTATAATGATCCGGGCTTTGAAATCTACTGGAATTCACCGCAAACGACCCCTCCCGCAGACCTGCTGACGGAAATATGCATTCCTCTCAGGCCGATTGATAAGTCCTGATTTTCCGAGCGTCGTGTGCACACGCTGCTGGACACTATGGCAGGAATTTGGTTGGGCAGCTAAACAAAGGATTGTAGTGTGTTATATGAAAAATATTTTTAATTACTTTTGCTGATAACCTAAAATGTTTAAAGACTATGCCGATAAAGAATGTAGTGTGCTAATAGTATAAAATCCCCCTCCCCTGGAGAATTGACCATGAGCCTTTTAAAAAATACACGACTGCAAACAAAGCTCATTGTGAGTTTTATCCTGTCTTCGCTGATGACCCTGGGCGTAGGTGTTTTTGCCGTTTTTGAACTGGGAAAGGTCAATAATGCGGACACAATCCTTTATGAGCGCGCCACCGTCCCAATGGCGGATCTGCTGAAGCTGGCCGTAGGTTTTCAGCGCATTCGCGTCAATATGGAAGGTATCGTTGGTGCATCGTCTGATGCGGAGGTTAAGCAACGTACTGCCCAGATTGAAGCGCTGCGCAAAGAAATAGACGAAAGCTCAAAAGCTGTGGAGAAAACTCTCATTTCTGCCAAGGCAAAGCAGATTATCGAAGAGTACAAGGTGCACCGCGCTGCGTTCAGAGGCATGACGGACAAGGTTCTCAAATTGAAGCAGGCTGGTGATTCCGCCGGAGCCGAAGCTTATCTTGACAGCGAAGGAAACAAGCTGGCCGACCAGTATCAGGATTCCATAAACCGCCTTGTGGAATCCAAGGAGGAGCAGGGCCATCTGCTCGCCCAGTCCAATGACGAACTGGCTGATTTTTCCAAAAAAATGATTTTTGCGGCCATTGCTATTGGTTTTATGCTGTCTGTGGGGCAAGGCATTTTGCTCACGCGCGAGGTTATGCGGCAGCTTGGCGAAGACCCTGGCTATCTTGCCGAAGTAGCGGGCAAGATTGCTGACGGCGATCTTAACGTGACTTTCCGTCCGCAAAAGAAGCCCGGCGGCGTTTATCATGTCTTGCAGAACATGGTGGGAACCATGAAGGACAAGATCGCCGAGGCGGAGCAGAAAAGCGCAGAAGCTTCGGAGCAGGCCCACCATGCGGAAATAGCCACGCAAGAGGCTCAGGCTGCCAAGGTGCAGGCCGAGCGCGCCAAGGCCGAGGGTATGTTGCAGGCCGCGCACCAGCTTGAAAGCGTGGTTGAGGTGGTATCAACTGCCACAGAGCAGCTTTCTGCATTGATTACGCAATCGAGCAATGGGGCAGAGGAACAGTCTCGGCGGGTTTCGGTTACGTCCTCTGCCATGGATGAAATGAACGCCACCGTGGGCGAAGTTGCGGAAAATGCCGCCAAGGCCTCTGATACCTCCGATACCGCGCGCACCAAGGCGCAGGAAGGCGCGCAGCTGGTTCGCAATGTGGTGAGCGACATCACTGAGGTGCAAAAGCAGTCGCTTGAAGTCAAGGCCGATATGGCCACGCTCGGCAAACAGGCCGATGGCATTGGGCAGATCATGAGCGTTATTTCCGATATCGCAGATCAGACCAACCTGTTGGCCCTTAATGCCGCCATTGAGGCCGCTCGGGCTGGCGATGCCGGGCGCGGCTTTGCCGTGGTGGCCGACGAGGTGCGCAAGCTGGCGGAAAAGACCATGACAGCCACGCAGGAAGTGGGCGGCGTTATCCGTGGCATTCAGGAAGGAACCCGCAAAAGCATTGACGGCGTGGACAAGTCTGTTGCCACCATTGAAAGCGCCACGCGCCGGGCCTCGCTCTCTGGCGAGGCGCTTACGCAGATTGTCAGCCTTGTGGAACAGGCAAGCGATCAGGTGCGCTCCATTGCCGCAGCCAGCGAGCAGCAGTCGGCATCCAGCGAAGAGATCAGCCGCTCCGTGGAGCAGGTAGCAACGATTTCGGTAGAAACCGCGCAAGCCATGGGAAGGGCCAATCAGGCCATGAGCGAGATGGCCCAGCAGGCCCAGGTGCTGCGGCGGCTTATTCAGGAAATGAAGGCTGGTTAACGGAACGCCGTAGCCATGTTTGAGAGCAGAAAAAGAAGAAAGCAAAGAGCGTCTGAAGGCGACAGTGGCCGCAAGATGCTTGTTTGCTGATTATCCGCCAGTTTGGCAGCTATGGGCAAGGGGAGGATCGGAAAGATCCTCCCCTTGCGGATTTTTATGATTTGTTTGCGCTTGCTGCTGCATGATATCTGGCAGGTTGCTGCGTGTGCCTGCCAGATATTTTTTAAGTATTGCAGTGATGTTGCGGTCTGGTCACGTTCTTGCGCAAGTTGCCGCCGCCCGGTTTACGCGCATTGCGCCTTGCTGGCGGTTGGGTTATGATTTTGCGCATCGAAAGTTTGCCTGGGGCGCAATCCTGCGCGAGGCGAGCTTTTGCGGCCATGTCTCGGAGGCTTCAACGTGCGGCGTTTTTATCAGGAAAGCTGGCAGGGCATACCCTTCACGTCCTTTTCACATATTTCATTCTTTCATCTGGCGGAACCAAAGTTTTATGCGGTTTTTTACGAAGAGCTGTTCCGCCGCTACAAGAATTGGGACGATTTGCCATCTGTCTGGCGCGAAAACAAGCGCACAGACGCAAAATGGCTTATCGGTCAGTTGCGTGCAAAACTGGCGCAAGACCCCGCAGGGCGCACGGAACCCGTGCGCGTGCTGTCCATTGGCAGCGGCGTGGGCTATATGGAAAAGATTTTGCTGGAAGAAATGCCGGAGCTTGAACTGCACGTCAACGAGCCCAGCACAGTAGGCATGAAGTGGCTGCGGGAATACATACCCAGCGACCGCATCTATATCGGGCTGCCGCCCATGTGCCTGCCCTCTGATGTGCAGTACGACATGATCTACCTGTCTACTGTCGACTACGGCATTCCTACGCGCGAGTTCCAGCATCTGCTGTGGGAACTGCGGGCGCAGCTTGCCCCCGGCGGGGAACTGGTGCTGCTTTCTGCGTCATTGCTGGAAGAAGATTCGTTTATCGGCAGTTTCGTGAACGCTATCAAGATCGGCATCCGCGCGGCCCTGCACTATATGGGTATTCGTCGGCAGCAGTTCTGGGGCTGGCGGCGCACGCAGGATGAATACCGCGATCTTTTCAAAGAGGCTGGCTTTACCCGGGTGAAGGACGGCTGGCTTGAAGACGGCTTTGAAACCTACTGGATTCGCGGCCAATAACGGTCATGCAGGCGTGAGCGCCACCACTGAAGAATGTAAACGGCCCAAAGGCAACAATGCTTTTGGGCCGTTTGTTGTTTGCCGTGCGGGATTTTGTTGGGTGAAATGCCGGAGCAATCCGGCACCTGCCGGGTTGGGCTGGCTGGGGTTGCTCTTGTTATGCTTCCGCAAAGGTCTGCAAGGATCCGTAGCGCGCCAGCACGGCGCTCAGGCTGCTGTCAAGCAGCATGGTCTTTTCTGCCAACCGTGCGTGGCTCTGGTAAAAACCGCGGTGTCGCATGCAAGCATCGCTGGCGTCATGCCCTCCGCCGGGGTGACTCATAATTTCCACCAGCGGGGCGCGCTCCTTCTGCCGCTGTATGGCCGCAAGGGACGCCTCGGCCCGTGCCGCAGTAAGGTTGCCGCCGCTAACAAGCCCGCACAAAAAACTGTTGTGGGCAACGCCTGTCTGATCCAGCAGGGCCGCAAACCCCTTCGACCAGTGCGCGAGCAGGGCGCGCCGCATGCATCCCACAAACATCTGCGTCAATGGCAGCGGGGGCAGGTGAGCGGGTTCCCTGGGCAGACGCACATAGGCAGGCGGGTGCTCCCGCATGAGGTCGCGCATGATTCCGCGCAGGGCGGGGATCGTATGCACGTGCAGATGCCCGTCCAGATGCAGCCCTCCCCTTTGCCGCAATGGTGAAAAGCCGCTGGCAAAGGCATCTATCTGGGCTTCAAATTCATTACGAATGGCTGAAAGCAGGGCCTTTTTGCTGGGGCCACTGCCAGTGGCAAGGTTACAGAGCATCTGCCCAAGCCCGTACCGAAAGATGCCATCTGCATCAACCAGCGGGCGCACTTGTGAAACGGGCGCCGTGCAGCGCCCTTCAAGAATATTCAGGTGCAGGCATACGCGCACATTGGGCATGGCAGCCAGTTGTTGCAGACTCTGTGCCGCGTCTGAGCCGCCCATAATAACGGAAACGGAGTTGAGCGGCCCCTGTGCAAGGCAGGCAAAGATATCCTGGCTGATCTGCCGGGTCAGGCCGCAGTCATCCGCATGGACGATAAAACGCATGGAAGGCAGTTTTTCGGCATCGCTTTGCTGGCGCATGAATCAGGCGTCCGTCTTGTCGCCTTCCAGCGTTTCGGCCAGAAGATAGCGGGGTCTGCCCTTAAGCTCGACAAAGGCGTGGTGCAGGTAGGCCGACAGAATGCACAGGCCGGTGAGAATGGCGCTGCCGGTCAGCAGCATCAGCAGAATGACCGTGGTAAATCCCGATTCCGCTTGTCCTGTAGCATAGCTCCAAAGAGCCTCGCAGCCCACCATAAACGAAAGACTATAGAACAGCAGGGTAATAATGCCAATGACCAGCAAGGGCTTGCCGCTGAAAGACGTCATGGAATCAACGGCCAGGGTAACCCTGCGGGCCAGGCTCCATTTGCTGGTGCCGCCGCAGCGGGCGCAGGGCGTAAACAGTATTTCCTTGTGTCGAAATCCCATCCACGAAGTCAGCCCCCGGTAAAAGAGCTTGCGTTCGCCAAGATTTTTCCAGCCATCAACCACCTTGCGGTCAAGCAGTTTGAAGTCCCCCGAACCTTTGAGGTCATATGAAGTCAGCATCTGGAAAATGCGGTAAAACGATACGGCGCAGATTCTGCTTAAAAACGACTCCACTTGCCGTTCCTGCTTGCGTACATCAACCACGTCTACAGCGCCGGCGCGCCACAAGTCCACCATTTCTGGTATAAGCGCAGCGGGGTGCTGCATGTCGCTGTCCATGGTGATGACGGCATCGCCCCGCGCGGCCTCCAGGCCCGCGGAAAGGGCGGCATCCTTGCCGAAATTACGGCTCAGGCGCAGGCAGCGCAGGTTGGCATATTGTCCGGTCAGTGCACGCATGGCGGCCCACGTGTCGTCTGTGGAGCCATCGTCAACCAGTACTATTTCGTAGCTGAGGCCGGTTTCTGCCTTCAATGGGGCGAGCACCTCGACGAGAGCAGCCACAAATTCGTGCAGATGGCCGCCTGAGGTAGGCTGGAAAAAACGGACGCCATAGTTCATATCCATATGAGGAGGTTC
>NZ_JANFYZ010000029.1 GCF_024460775.1 Desulfovibrio desulfuricans
AGCAATCGTTGACAGCGGCCTACTTTCCCACATGACGTTATGCAGTATCATCGGCGATGGAGAGCTTAACTTCCGAGTTCGGAATGGGATCGGGTGTACCCTCTCCTCCATGGCTATCAACGAAATTTGTCAAAATATTAATTGACAGGGACGGAAGGATTTTTTTCAAACACAAGCCGCACGGGCTATTAGTACTGGTCAGCTCCACACCTCGCGGCGCTTCCACCTCCAGCCTATCAACGAGGTAGTCTACCTCGGCCCTTTAGGGATTGCTCCAGGGAGAACTTATCTTAAGGCAGGCTTCCCGCTTAGATGCTTTCAGCGGTTATCCCTTCCGCACATAGCTACCCTGCTGTGCCGTTGGCACGACAACAGGTCCACCAGGGGTGCGTCCATCCCGGTCCTCTCGTACTAGGGACAGGCCCTTTCAATTCTCCAGCGCCCACAGAAGATAGGGACCAAACTGTCTCACGACGTTTTAAACCCAGCTCGCGTACCACTTTAAACGGCGAACAGCCGTACCCTTGGGACCTGCTTCAGCCCCAGGATGTGATGAGCCGACATCGAGGTGCCAAACCGCATCGTCGATGTGAACTCTTGGATGCGATCAGCCTGTTATCCCCGGCGTACCTTTTATCCAATGAGCGATGACCCTTCCATTCGGGATCACCGGATCACTAACACCTACTTTCGTACCTGCTCGAGATGTCTCTCTTGCAGTCAAGCTCCCTTATGCGTTTGCACTCGACGGCTGGTTTCCAATCAGCCTGAGGGAACCTTTGCATGCCTCCGTTACTCTTTAGGAGGCGACCGCCCCAGTCAAACTACCCACCAGACACTGTTCCCTCACCGGATAACGGTCGAGGGTTAGGGACCTGAAAAAACAAGGGTGGTATTTCAACAATGACTCCCCCCATACTAGCGTACAGAGTTCACAGTCTCCCACCTATCCTACACATGCAGTTCCAAATCCCAATGTCAAGCTATAGTAAAGGTGCACAGGGTCTTTCCGTCTTTCTGCGGGTACACGGCATTTTCACCGCGACTTCAATTTCACCGAGTCTCTGGCCGAGACAGTGTGGAGATCGTTACGCCATTCGTGCAGGTCGGAACTTACCCGACAAGGAATTTCGCTACCTTAGGACCGTTATAGTTACGGCCGCCGTTTACCGGGGCTTCAATTCGAAGCTTCGCTTGCGCTGACCTCTCCTTTTAACCTTCCGGCACCGGGCAGGCGTCAGTCCGTATACGTCGTCTTTAGGACTTCGCACAGACCTATGTTTTTAGTAAACAGTCGCCACCACCATTTCTCTGCGGCTCCCTCAGGCTCGTTAAGTGAATTAACTTCACCCGGAGGAGCACCCCTTCTTCCGAAGGTACGGGGTTATTTTGCCGAGTTCCTTGGCCAGAGTTCTCTCGAGCGCCTTGGATTATTCATCCCACCCACCTGAGTTGGTTTGCGGTACGGTTTGCACATCCTAAACTTAGAAGATTTTCTAGGCAGTATAGGCTCAACAGCTTCAGACCTTACGGTCACGGACTCGCGTCTCGACGTAGAGCGGTACGGATTTGCCTGTACCACACGTCTACCTGCTTGCACCGGGACAACCAACACCCGGCCTGTCTACCTTTCTGCGTCCCTCCATCGCACAGATGTACAAGTACGAGAATATTAACTCGTTTCCCATCAGCTACGCCTTTCAGCCTCACCTTAGGGACCGACTAACCCTGGGAAGATTACCTTTACCCAGGAAACCTTGGGTTTACGGCGAACGGGTTTTTCACCCGTTTTATCGTTACTCATGTCAGCATAATCACTTCTCCACAGTCCAGCATGCTTTACAACACACCTTCAGCCC
>NZ_JANFYZ010000031.1 GCF_024460775.1 Desulfovibrio desulfuricans
TGAAGAACGCTCCCCTACCAGACCACATACGTGGAATTCAAAGCTTCGGTACTATGCTTAGCCCCGTTACATTTTCGGCGCAACGTCATTAGACCAGTGAGCTATTACGCTTTCTTTAAACGATGGCTGCTTCTAAGCCAACGTCCTGGGTGTCTCTACAACGTCACCACCTTAACCACTGAGCATAGATTTGGAGACCTTAGCTGTTGATCTGGGCTCTTACCCTCTCGACAATGGACCTTAGCACCCACTGTCTGACTCCCATGGTACATCTGACCGGCATTCTGAGTTTGAAAGAGTTTGGTAATCTGGTAGGACCCCTAGCTCTGTCAGTGCTTTACCTCCGGTAGACAATCCATGAGGCTATACCTCAATATATTTCGGGGAGAACCAGCTATCACCGGGTTTGATTGGCCTTTCACCCCTATCCACAAGTCATCCAAAACGTTTTCAGCCGTTAATGGTTCGGTCCTCCACAAGGTTTTACCCTTGCTTCAACCTGCTCATGGATAGATCACCCGGTTTCGGGTCTAATCCGCACTACTAAACGCCCTTATCAGACTCGCTTTCGCTACGGCTCCACTTACGCTTAACCTTGCAGTACAGATTAACTCGCTGACTCATTATGCAAAAGGCACGCGGTCACACCACAAGGGTGCTCCCACAGCTTGTAAGCATCAGGTTTCAGATTCTATTTCACTCCCCTGACAGGGGTTCTTTTCACCTTTCCCTCACGGTACTGGTGCACTATCGGTCGTCGGTTAGTACTTAGCCTTGGAAGATGGTCCTCCCAGATTCCCACGAGGTTTCACGTGCCTCGCAGTACTCAGGTACCGGCTGTGTCCTTTTCAGTTTCGGGTACGGGGCTATCACCCGCTCTGGCGAAGCTTTCCAGCTTCCTTCCCCTGCCTACTCCAGAATCACGTATGCCGGCCCTACAACCCCGCATGGACGGATCCACACGGTTTGGGCTATTCCCCCTTCGCTCGCCGCTACTGAGGGAGTCTCGTTTGATTTCCTTTCCTTCAGGTACTGAGATGTTTCACTTCCCTGAGTTGGCACTTGGCAGACTATGTATTCGTCTACCAGTGACGGGACATGACTCCCGCCGGGTTTCCCCATTCAGAAATCCTCGGATCAAGGGATGTTTAGCTCCTCCCCGAGGCTTATCGCAGCTTACCGCGTCTTTCATCGCCTTCCGACGCCAAGGCATCCACCCGATGCTCTTATTTTGCTTGTATCTCGAAAAAAACTTCCTTCCATCCCTATTCAATTGTAAAAGAGCCGACCCGTTAGGGTCCGCCAAGCTCAGCGCTTGGTTCACATTCGCGTGACCATTTTGTCACTCGCCTGTTGCCAATCGCGGCTTGG
>NZ_JANFYZ010000032.1 GCF_024460775.1 Desulfovibrio desulfuricans
TGAGGTAGGTCGTCAAATTCGAACGCCATGTTAAGCGGCAATCGGCAGCTTTGGTTTCATCATCCCGCTTCTGACAAACGCCGCCGGTGAGAGATAGCCAAGTGCTGCCTGGCGTCTTTGTCGATTATAAAAAACCTCAATATACTCTGTCACATCTGTAATTGCTTCTGCCTGTGATCTGTAGCTTTTGCGATGGACCAACTCATTCTTCAATAAGCCCCAGAAGCTCTCCATGGGGGCGTTGTCGTAACAATCCCCTTTTTTGCTCATGGAACAGATCAGACCATATGCGTGGAGCTTTTTCTGATAAGCTGCGCTGCAATACTGGCTGCCGCGATCCGAATGCAGAATCAGTCCCACAGGTGGGCGGTGGAAACGCACCGCCTTCATCAATGCAGCCAAGACAAGCCCGGTATCCATACGCTCAGCCAGGCTGAAGCCGACAATTTCCCGGCTGTGTAAATCTTTGATTCCGGCAAGATATACCCAGCCCTGCCGTGTGGGGATATAGGTTATGTCACTCACCCACACGCGGTTGTGTTCGCCCGGCGTGAAGTCACGGTTCAGAAGATTGGAAGCGACCGGCAACGCGTGATTTGACTCCGTGGTGCGGATAACCCGTCGTTTGCGCTTACAGACGAGGCCCAGTTCACGGCGGAGCTGCTTGACCTTCCAGAGGCTGACGGCACAACCGCTTGCCACGAGTTCCCGGTGCAACCGCTCCGCGCCGTATGTGCCGCGTGTTCTCTGGTGGGCAGCCAGAACCTCGGCCTCCAGACGAGTTGTCTTGTTTGATGGGGCAGCGTCGCGTTTGAGCCAGGCGTAGTATCCACTGACAGATGCGTGCAAAACCAGGCAAATAAAACGGACAGGATATCGGTGTCGCAAAGCACTGACTGCGGCGTACCTCACAGCGACTCTTTGGCAAAGTACGCCGCCGCTTTTTTTAGAATGTCGCGCTCCATACGCAGCAGGGCGTTTTCTTTCTTCAACCGCGCCAACTCCGCATCCTGCTCACTCACGCCCGGCTTCAAGGCGAACTCGTGCTTGTCCAGTCGGTACTGCGTAACCCAATTCGCTAAAGTTTTCATAGGAACAGACAACCTTCGCGCTGTTTCCGTTACGCCGAAGCCATCCTCAACCGCCATGGTGACGGCTTGCTGCCTCAATTCCTGTGAATAACGTCCTCGTGGTGTTTTCGTCATAGAACCTCCTCATATGGATATGAACTATGGCGTCCGTTTTTTCCAGCCTACCTCA
>NZ_JANFYZ010000033.1 GCF_024460775.1 Desulfovibrio desulfuricans
CGCGGTTTCAAGTTCAAAGTGCAACACCCAGTCCTTGGGTATTGGCGTCTTCTAAAAAAACTTCATAGGGTGTCTTAAACCCAAGGCATTTTCTAGGCCGCCAGTTCAAGCGGCACATTGCCGCTATGATCTCATCTTGCGTGACCGATGCCAAGCTTACCCCCTTGGGGAAGTATTGGCGTAGAAGGCCATTGGAGTTCTCGTTCAAGCCACGCTCCCACGAATGGTAGGGGTGCGCAAAAAATCCCTGAGCCTCGAGTGTAGCTGACACATCGGCATGGTAGCTGAACTCCTTGCCGTTATCATAGGTAACAGTCTGAACAAAGTCCTTAATGGGTGTCAAGAGTCCTTCAATGACCCGCCTTACTTCGCTGGCGCTTTTGTTGGGAGCCTTGCCAAACAGGAAAAGACGACTTTTACGCTCTGCAAGTGTCACCAAAACGGGGCCTCCTTTACTGCCTTCAACGGTATCAGCCTCCCAATCACCAAGGCGTGAGCGCTCGGCAACAATGGACGGGCGTATGTCTATGCTGATACGCCCCTTGATTTGACCTCGTCTGTCGGGTTTGCCATATCGTCGTTTGCGTTTGCGCTGGCAGCGCAAATGGCTGTGCAGCGTTCCTCCTCGTTTTTTGTCCGCCAGAATGTACTGGTAAATCCATTCATGACTGAGGGCAAAACCTTTGCGTTTGAGAACTCCAGAGATTTGCTCCGGACTGAAGTCCTGGTGCAGACACTGTTCAACATACGTCCATACCTCAAGGCCAATGCGCTTCTTCCCTTTACTGGTCTGCCTTTTCTGACTGCGCTTGTGTGCCTGCCTGTAGCGGTAGCCACGCGCCCCGGTATTTCGCGCAAGTTCGCGGCTTACAGTTGAGACGCTACGGCCTATCGCTTTGGCTATGGCCCTCAGTGACGTTCCACTTTTCACTGCCTGGCAGATGTAGTACCGTTCTTCCCTGGCAAGGTGTGCATAGCCCATACGCCCCTCAATCTTTGGTTGGATGGAGAGGCTAAAGGGCTATACCACCTTGCCTTTTCATTCAACTTTGAGGGTGTTGCACTTGCAAGTTGAATCCGCC
>NZ_JANFYZ010000034.1 GCF_024460775.1 Desulfovibrio desulfuricans
GACATCGGGGTCCTGGTTTGTGTTGACTTTTTTTGTCAATCATCCCTACGCTAATTAAAAGGCCTGCTCGCAGACTTTATTGGTTGTTTTGGTGACTTCGGAGTTCCGAAGTGTGAAATAGTAAAAAAATACGAGGTGTTACTGTGTCTCTTGATCCGCCCAAGGTATCGACAAGTGCTCAATCTGTCCCCCAGAACACTGTGGGTGTTAGCTCAAAGATTGAGATGCTCAAGATATCAGAGATATCCCCTGATAATAATCAGCCCCGGCGCTATTTTGATAAACAGCAACTTGAAGAGTTGAAAGGCTCTATTAGTGTTAATGGAATTATTACTCCGATTCTATACCGGGTTGATGGCGATAAAAAAATAATCGTCTCCGGTGAGCGTAGATACAAGGCGGTATCTGAACTTGGTCTTGAAGAATTACCAGCTCAGTTTGTATCTGGAAATTACAGGGTCATTGCTTTGACCGAAAATTTGCAGCGCAATTCTCTTCTGCCCATGGAAGAAGCACGAGCCATCCAGGATATCATCAATGCATCTGGTTTAGCTCAACAAAACGTTGCAGTTCAATTGGGCAAGGCAGAAAGTACCATCTCTGAGATACTCAAGCTCAATAGCCTCCCATCTGGCATACAAGAAGCGGCTATTACGAGTCCCCTTTGGTCGCGCAATAAACTGCTTAAACTTTCAAAATTAAAAGATGATAAGCAGCAAGCTGAATTCAAAAAGATGCTAGAGGCCATCGAAAAGAAGGAAGCAGCCAAAAATTCGCGAGATTCTAGTTCTGGTGAAGCAGGGCAGAAACCTACTGCCCAACCGCCAAATATGTCCCAAATGGACCGTAGATTGAACGTATTCAAAGGTCACATCCAAAAGTTGCGCGATAGAATCAAGAAAGATGTAGAAAAAATAACGGATGCTCGTTTTAGAGAAGGCATTGAAAAGGAGATACGAGCTCTACTGGATG
>NZ_JANFYZ010000035.1 GCF_024460775.1 Desulfovibrio desulfuricans
GGAGGCGGATGAAGGATTGTGGGGTGAAATAGATTCATTATGTGAAAAATGGCAGTCTGAAGCGGAAGATCAAACTGAGGCGGAGATAATAGCCGACAGGATAATTGGAAATAGCCAGAGGATGGCGAACCTCAAAATTCGTCGTACAAAGTTCAAAAGTGTCTTGTATCATATACTAAAGGAACTAATTCAATCTCAGGGAACCGTAAAGGTTTATCGCGGTAGTAGTTTTTCACACGATTCGATAAAGATAAGCTTACATTATGAAGAGCAGCATATTACAGCCGTATGGGTCTACTTGACAGTAAAATTTGAAGAGCATTGGAAGCCTGTTGATGTAGAGGTCGAGTTTAGATGCAAGTTCAAGGAGCGAAAGGTGGATGGGTAGGTTATATAGGGATATAGCACAGAGATATATAGCAAAGAGATACTTTTGAGCAATGTTTCAGGGCACAGTATTCGCGGTGTAGTAGTTACGGTGCGGTGCGTTTTTGGATTTTTCAAAGTGCGTCTTCAAAGCGCTTTTGGTTTTCAAAGCGCTCTGAAGTTCCTATACTTTCTAGAGAATAGGAACTTCGGAATAGGAACTTCAAAGCGTTTCCGAAAACGAGCGCTTCCGAAAATGCAACGCGAGCTGCGCACATACAGCTCACTGTTCACGTCGCACCTATATCTGCGTGTTGCCTGTATATATATATACATGAGAAGAACGGCATAGTGCGTGTTTATGCTTAAATGCGTACTTATATGCGTCTATTTATGTAGGATGAAAGGTAGTCTAGTACCTCCTGTGATATTATCCCATTCCATGCGGGGTATCGTATGCTTCCTTCAGCACTACCCTTTAGCTGTTCTATATGCTGCCACTCCTCAATTGGATTAGTCTCATCCTTCAATGCTATCATTTCCTTTGATATTGGATCATA
>NZ_JANFYZ010000036.1 GCF_024460775.1 Desulfovibrio desulfuricans
CAATTGGATTAGTCTCATCCTTCAATGCTATCATTTCCTTTGATATTGGATCATACCCTAGAAGTATTACGTGATTTTCTGCCCCTTACCCTCGTTGCTACTCTCCTTTTTTTCGTGGGAACCGCTTTAGGGCCCTCAGTGATGGTGTTTTGTAATTTATATGCTCCTCTTGCATTTGTGTCTCTACTTCTTGTTCGCCTGGAGGGAACTTCTTCATTTGTATTAGCATGGTTCACTTCAGTCCTTCCTTCCAACTCACTCTTTTTTTGCTGTAAACGATTCTCTGCCGCCAGTTCATTGAAACTATTGAATATATCCTTTAGAGATTCCGGGATGAATAAATCACCTATTAAAGCAGCTTGACGATCTGGTGGAACTAAAGTAAGCAATTGGGTAACGACGCTTACGAGCTTCATAACATCTTCTTCCGTTGGAGCTGGTGGGACTAATAACTGTGTACAATCCATTTTTCTCATGAGCATTTCGGTAGCTCTCTTCTTGTCTTTCTCGGGCAATCTTCCTATTATTATAGCAATAGATTTGTATAGTTGCTTTCTATTGTCTAACAGCTTGTTATTCTGTAGCATCAAATCTATGGCAGCCTGACTTGCTTCTTGTGAAGAGAGCATACCATTTCCAATCGAATCAAACCTTTCCTTAACCATCTTCGCAGCAGGCAAAATTACCTCAGCACTGGAGTCAGAAGATACGCTGGAATCTTCTGCGCTAGAATCAAGACCATACGGCCTACCGGTTGTGAGAGATTCCATGGGCCTTATGACATATCCTGGAAAGAGTAGCTCATCAGACTTACGTTTACTCTCTATATCAATATCTACATCAGGAGCAATCATTTCAATAAACAGCCG
>NZ_JANFYZ010000037.1 GCF_024460775.1 Desulfovibrio desulfuricans
GAAAACTCCCAGGTTCGGATGTTCAAAATTCAATGATGGGTAACAAGTACGATCGTAAATCTGTAAAACAGTTTGTCGGATATTAGGCTGTATCTCCTCAAAGCGTATTCGAATATCATTGAGAAGCTGCAGCGTCACATCGGATAATAATGATGGCAGCCATTGTAGAAGTGCCTTTTGCATTTCTAGTCTCTTTCTCGGTCTAGCTAGTTTTACTACATCGCGAAGATAGAATCTTAGATCACACTGCCTTTGCTGAGCTGGATCAATAGAGTAACAAAAGAGTGGTAAGGCCTCGTTAAAGGACAAGGACCTGAGCGGAAGTGTATCGTACAGTAGACGGAGTATACTAGTATAGTCTATAGTCCGTGGAATTCTAAGTGCCAGCTTTATAATGTCATTCTCCTTACTACAGACCCGCCTGAAAGTAGACACATCATCATCAGTAAGCTTTGACAAAAAGCATTGAGTAGCTAACTCTTCTATGCAATCTATAGCTGTTTTATAAGGCATTCAATGGACAGATTGAGGTTTTTGAAACATACTAGTGAAATTAGCCTTAATCCCTTCTCGAAGTTAATCATGCATTATGGTGTAAAAAATGCAACTCGCGTTGCTCTACTTTTTCCCGAATTTCCAAATACGCAGCTGGGGTGATTGCTCGATTTCGTAACGAAAGTTTTGTTTATAAAAACCGCGAAAACCTTCTGTAACAGATAGATTTTTACAGCGCTGATATACAATGACATCAGCTGTAATGGAAAATAACTGAAATA
>NZ_JANFYZ010000038.1 GCF_024460775.1 Desulfovibrio desulfuricans
ATTAGCGTAGGGATGATTGACAAAAAAAGTCAACACAAACCAGGACCCCGATGTCCTGCGAACATAAAGGCTTATTCGAGAGGTCTCGAGGATGCCACTACCTCCGCAACTCGCATCATCATTTTCGAGAAATCCTTGTGCATGAGGATACCCTTGATCCCTTGGGGTTGAATTCCTTGGTGCGGACTTTAGCCAAATAGCTACCAGCAAAGACTACGTCATTGATCTGTTGTTCGACTTCAGGGGAATTGCGCTCTATGAGCTTCCCCTTGGCTCCATTGCTACCAGAAAAGTTAACAAGCCCATCATAGCTTTCATTGGGAGTGTTATTTGCGTTTTGCAGTTTGTTTTTGACAGCTCTACTCACTGCTTCTTTGACGGAATAGCCGTTGTGAATTGCATTGCCGTTGACAAACGCATTTACATGAAAGTGTGGTTTGTCATCTGGTGAGGTCTTTTCTGCTGTCCATACCCAATGCACATCAGGATCATTTTTCCCATTCTTTGACTTTGAGTTTAGAGTACGTGTTGCACTTTCAATAATCCTGGTCATGTCCTTGCTGTCGAGTGCATAGTCAATCTCTTGCCCATTGTTCCCGATACGACCAGTTGCTGTGTTCTGAATGTCAAGGCGTACTGAAAACACCTTTGAGTGTTTGGCTGCCATGAGTTCAACAGTGTCTATGATCTGGTCTAATGTTTTCGTATGGCAATGAAGGTTGCCATCTTGACCATTGTTGATTGTGTAGCCCCTGTATTTTCTCCCAGTCGTG
>NZ_JANFYZ010000039.1 GCF_024460775.1 Desulfovibrio desulfuricans
AGAACATGGCTTTTATTTCTTCCGGGTACAATCCCGCAAAACCGATGGAAGGCCGCATTACTGACATCGGACCCCATAAGTATAATGAATACTTCCCGCCGGTGATCAAGAACAACTTCGGCAAGTGGCTCTATCACGAAATTCTGGAGCCCGGCGTGCTCGTGCACGTGGCCGAAAGTGGCGACAAGTGCTACACCGTCCGCGTGGGCGGCACCCGTACCATGTCCATCACTCACATCCGTGAGCTGTGCGACATCGCCGACAAGCACTGTGGCGGCTACCTGCGCTGGACCACCCGTAACAACATTGAATTCATGGTGGACAGCGAAGCCGGCATGAAGGCCCTGCGCGACGACCTGAACAGCCGCAAGTTTGACGGTGGCTCGTTCAAGTTCCCCGTGGGCGGCACCGGCGCTGGCATCAGCAACATGGTGCACACCCAGGGTTGGGTGCACTGCCACACCCCCGCGACCGACGCCTCCGGCCCGGTCAAGGCCGTGATGGACGCCGTGTTTGAAGACTTCAAGTCCATGCGTCTGCCCGCCCCCGTGCGCATCGCGCTTGCCTGCTGCATCAACATGTGCGGCGCCGTGCACTGCTCGGACATCGGCCTTGTGGGTATCCACCGCAAGCCCCCGATGGTCGACCACGAATGGGCTGACCAGCTCTGCGAAATTCCTTTGGCCGTGTCTGCTTGCCCCACCGCCGCTGTGCGTCCCACCAAGGTGGAACACAACGGCAACAAGGTGAACTCCATCGCCATCAAGGAAG
>NZ_JANFYZ010000040.1 GCF_024460775.1 Desulfovibrio desulfuricans
GGGAAATAGCCACAGTAAAAAAATGCTTAAAGCACTTCTAAGTGAGGGTGAAAGCATCTGGGAGATCACTGAGAAAATACTAAATTCGTTTGAGTATACTTCGAGATTTACAAAAACAAAAACTTTATACCAATTCCTCTTCCTAGCTACTTTCATCAATTGTGGAAGATTCAGCGATATTAAGAACGTTGATCCGAAATCATTTAAATTAGTCCAAAATAAGTATCTGGGAGTAATAATCCAGTGTTTAGTGACAGAGACAAAGACAAGCGTTAGTAGGCACATATACTTCTTTAGCGCAAGGGGTAGGATCGATCCACTTGTATATTTGGATGAATTTTTGAGGAATTCTGAACCAGTCCTAAAACGAGTAAATAGGACCGGCAATTCTTCAAGCAATAAACAGGAATACCAATTATTAAAAGATAACTTAGTCAGATCGTACAATAAAGCTTTGAAGAAAAATGCGCCTTATTCAATCTTTGCTATAAAAAATGGCCCAAAATCTCACATTGGAAGACATTTGATGACCTCATTTCTTTCAATGAAGGGCCTAACGGAGTTGACTAATGTTGTGGGAAATTGGAGCGATAAGCGTGCTTCTGCCGTGGCCAGGACAACGTATACTCATCAGATAACAGCAATACCTGATCACTACTTCGCACTAGTTTCTCGGTACTATGCATATGATCCAATATCAAAGGAAATGATAGCATTGAAGGATGAGACTAATCCAATTG
>NZ_JANFYZ010000041.1 GCF_024460775.1 Desulfovibrio desulfuricans
CTTTGCCGTGCCCAACTTGGCCTTCAGTTGCCCAAGCAAGCTGAGAAACTGAGTATAGAAGCCTGGCTGCTCTGCCTTTCCATGAAGGACGTGACCACCTTTGGTCCCTACACTTTCAATCAGGCCATGCTGGATACGGCCCTTGATCATGCGGTCCAACTCTGGGGCGACCTCACGGCCCACCGTGCCGGGAATTTGTCCCTTTCACAGGTAACCTGCGCCCAAGGTTTTTACCCAATCTGTTCCTACTGCGAATACAATGGCGACTGCCCCAAGTTCCCACAGGGCGTGCATATGCCGCAATGGGAACCGGCACTTGAAAAGCTGGCGGCCCTCAAGGAGCAGCGCACCGCTTTAGATAGCGAAATCAAAGAGATGGAAACTGTGCTCAAACTTGTTCACCGCCAGGCTGGCACACGGGATTGGGTAGACACGGGAAACTACCGATTCCGCATGTCTGTGACAGCAGGTCGAACCACGTTGGACAAGGATGCTCTGCGGGAGGAGTTGACCGAGATTTTTCATGCGGAGCATTTGGGAGACATCGACGTAAACGCCTTGCTGGCCCGCTGTGAGCGTACGGGCTCACCTTTCGAAAAATTGAGCATTTC
>NZ_JANFYZ010000042.1 GCF_024460775.1 Desulfovibrio desulfuricans
CGCGCCATGGCGCACACGCAGCCGTTGGGGCAACCGTCGAACTTGAACTTGAACTTGTAGGGGAAGGCGGGACGGTGCAGTTCGTCCTGATAGTCCATGGTCAGCTGGTAGCACATGTCCTGCGTGTTGTAGCAGGCATATTCGCAGCGCGACTGGCCAAGGCAGGCTTCAGGCGTACGCAGGTTGGAACCGGAACCACCCAGGTCGACGTTCATCTTGTGGGTCAGTTCGTGGAAGATTTCTTCCAGCTGGGGGGTCTGGGTACCGAGCAGCACGATGTCGCCGGTGGAGCCGTGCATGTTGGTCAGACCGGAACCACGCAGATCCCAAATGTCGCACAGGTCGCGCAGGAACTTGCTGTGGTAGTACTTGCCGGAAGGCTGGGCCACACGCATGGTGTGGAAGTGCGCCACGCCGGGGAACATTTCGGGCTGGTCGCAGTAACGGCCGATAACGCCGCCGCCGTAACCGAACACACCCACGATGCCGCCGTGCTTCCAGTGTGTTTCCATTTCGTTGTAGGAAAG
>NZ_JANFYZ010000043.1 GCF_024460775.1 Desulfovibrio desulfuricans
GTACTTGAGTACGCTGCGCTCAAAATCCCGGCGCTTCCTTTTCAGACCGCAAAAACCGTATTTTGCAAATTCGCCCAACACCAGCCATCGCCTTCGCATTCGCTCCGGCGAGTATAAGGAAGGCAACTTCACGACCAGCTCCTGGTGGTGAATATATTTTTTGACTCGCAAATTTCCTGTCTGGTCATGGCTGAACGGGAAATGGTGTCGTTACAAGTAACTTGTGGTGATTTTAGAATGTTTAGTGTTACTGAGAAAGGTACAAATGCAAACCCGAAACGAGCAATTTAACCAGTGGTACTTGGCTGAATGCGGATATTGATCGAAGCGAAAGCGTCCTCTGGCATTAACGCGGCGCGGAGGGAGATCACCTGAGCGAGCGAAGCGAGAGAAGGAAGCTCCCGTAGCTATGGCCGCGTTGCCCTCGCCACACGATGAAATTTGGAAAACCCGTCTTAGGGGGTGCTTCGGGGGGGATGCAAGGGGGGCCGAGAAGGGGGCGTAGCCC
>NZ_JANFYZ010000044.1 GCF_024460775.1 Desulfovibrio desulfuricans
TGTGAGCGTACGGGCTCACCTTTCGAAAAATTGAGCATTTCGCCCATAAACTGAAAGATGTTTAGCTGATAGCCATCCCCCTCACTTTTATCACATTCACTACAACCGCCCCGCCCTGGGGCAGTTTTCGTTTTAAGGAGCTATGCATGAATAATATCAACGACCTTTGTAAGCTGCAGCCCACGGATCTTGATGCCGGTCAGGTCTTCAGCGGCAAACCATCCGGCACCACTGTCAGAGGCTTCGCCGTCCCTTCGGCCTACACCCCGGCTATTGACCACGAATATATCTTCCATGAGTCCAGCCGTGACGTTGTGGTCTGGTTTCTCAACCCACAGGAACCGCTGTACGTCTTCGGCCCCACAGGCTGCGGTAAGACGACATGCATCAAGCAGCTGGCAGCCAGGCTTAACTATCCTGTCTTTGAGGTTACCGGACATGGGCGGCTGGAATTTGCCGACCTGGTTGGTCACCTGAC
>NZ_JANFYZ010000045.1 GCF_024460775.1 Desulfovibrio desulfuricans
ACTCCGCAACCTTTCTTTAATTATTGCCTGCAAAAGACATATGATGTTAACGACTCGCCATTGGCTTCTAGCTGTGCGGCTTTCGCTTCGAGGGGACTAGGGGATTAAGCAATACGTCTTGCCCGTGATGATGGCCACAGCGAAGCCAGATTTTTTGCAATGCAACAATTATTGCTGTGAGGGCAGTTTGATCCAACGATCAGTTTTAACAGTATAATTGTTATCAGGATAGTTGGCTGAAACGGACTTTATCCAAAGCAAATGCGCCATCTGGCATTAACGCGGCGCGGAGGGAGATCACCTGACCGAGCGCAGCGAGGGAAGGAAGCTCCTGAAGCTACAGCCGCGTTGCCCTCGTCACACAGAGGTTATTGAAGATTCCTCTTGGGGGTGCTTCGGGGGGGGATGCAAGGGGGGCCGAGAAGGGGGCGTAGCCCCATAACAGGCCCCGCC
>NZ_JANFYZ010000046.1 GCF_024460775.1 Desulfovibrio desulfuricans
TGTGGCATGCTTAGCGCCGATCTTGTGTGCAATTGATATCTAGTTTCAACTACTCTATTTATCTTGTATCTTGCAGTATTCAAACACGCTAACTCGAAAAACTAACTTTAATTGTCCTGTTTGTCTCGCGTTCTTTCGAAAAATGCACCGGCCGCGCATTATTTGTACTGCGAAAATAATTGGTACTGCGGTATCTTCATTTCATATTTTAAAAATGCACCTTTGCTGCTTTTCCTTAATTTTTAGACGGCCCGCAGGTTCGTTTTGCGGTACTATCTTGTGATAAAAAGTTGTTTTGACATGTGATCTGCACAGATTTTATAATGTAATAAGCAAGAATACATTATCAAACGAACAATACTGGTAAAAGAAAACCAAAATGGACGACATTGAAACAGCCAAGAATCTGACGGTAAAAGCACGTACAGCTTATAGCGTCTGGG
>NZ_JANFYZ010000047.1 GCF_024460775.1 Desulfovibrio desulfuricans
ATGTAAAACACCACCTAAGGTGCTTGTTCGTCAGTTTGTGGAAAGGTTTGAAAGACCTTCAGGTGAGAAAATAGCATTATGTGCTGCTGAACTAACCTATTTATGTTGGATGATTACACATAACGGAACAGCAATCAAGAGAGCCACATTCATGAGCTATAATACTATCATAAGCAATTCGCTGAGTTTCGATATTGTCAATAAATCACTCCAGTTTAAATACAAGACGCAAAAAGCAACAATTCTGGAAGCCTCATTAAAGAAATTGATTCCTGCTTGGGAATTTACAATTATTCCTTACTATGGACAAAAACATCAATCTGATATCACTGATATTGTAAGTAGTTTGCAATTACAGTTCGAATCATCGGAAGAAGCAGATAAGGGAAATAGC
>NZ_JANFYZ010000048.1 GCF_024460775.1 Desulfovibrio desulfuricans
TAGAAGACGCCAATACCCAAGGACTGGGTGTTGCACTTTGAACTTGAAACCGCGAGTGATTAATAACGCAAAAAAAAGAATGATGATTTTTGTCTAATAGATTTAATATGCTGATATTTTTGGCTGTTAACCAGAAGATTGTTGAAACTTTTTCGAGGGTGATTTTTTTTGACAAATCGGTTCTCTGTAGAATTAGATAGCGAAGTAGTTTGATTTAATATCTAAAGGCTTTGATGCTTGTTTGTTTGTGAATAAAAGAGATAATTAAATACGATTTTTGCATGTTACATTTTTGTTTTGAATTGTTTTATATTTATTTACGAGGCGGATTCAACTTGCAAGTGCAACACCCTCAAAGTTGAATGAAAAGGCAAGGT
>NZ_JANFYZ010000049.1 GCF_024460775.1 Desulfovibrio desulfuricans
CTGCAATCACGTAGTCGCCTGAGACCCAACCGCTTTTATCTCCTACTTTTACCGGATACCATCCGCCGGTCGCTTCTCCCACAGTCTCATAAACTTCGCCGTTTTTTATCTGTGTCAAAATCTTACTGTCCGTTCCGCAGCCTTCCCGAACATTAAGCACATATGCCGTAACCGTCACTGTATCCTTCTCATACTCCTGTGCACGCGCCTGCGCCTCCTCTCCTGTAAAAAGCGCATCTTCCGGCACATATCCTTCAGCCGAACCCGATCTGATCTTCGTCCAGCCATCCAGATATTCCAGCACCTGAGCCGCCGAATCTTTATAAAGTTTCCCGACCCAGTCGCCGGAATCATCC
>NZ_JANFYZ010000050.1 GCF_024460775.1 Desulfovibrio desulfuricans
TTTTGAAATCCCTGCTTCTTTCACCCAAAGATCGGACAACTTTTTATTAGATAACCCTGTGAAAAATTGATCTGCTCTCTTATACGGACGCATTTTCGCCCGTTTTATTAAAAACTTTTCCAGCTCATCTTCCGAAAATTCCGGCATAAAATCAAGAATCGCCTGAACTTTTTTCTTTTTATATAATGCAATCGCCGCATATCTGCTCACTTGAAATACAGGAATACCTGATATGCCATAATTGGTCAGTTGTAATTCTCCCGTATCTTTTGCGAGACATTGATTTTCCGACCATATCTAAACAGTTCCCTGAACTCTTACTCCTGCGATTGATTTAAAAAATTTTTC
>NZ_JANFYZ010000051.1 GCF_024460775.1 Desulfovibrio desulfuricans
TCGTAATAGCCGCTTCTTGTATGCCAGATGGGAGGCTATTGAGCTTGAGTATCTCTGAGATAGTACTTTCTGCCTTGCCCAATTGAACTGCAACGCCTTGTTGAGCTAAACCAGATGCATTGATGATATCCTGGATGGCTCGAGCTTCTTCCATGGGCAGGAGAGAGTTGCGTTGTAAATTTTCAGTTAATGCAATGACCCTGTAATCTCCAGATACCAACTGAGCTGGCAATTCTTCAAGACCAAGTTCTGATGCCGCCTTATATCTACGCTCACCTGAGACTATTACTTTTTTATCGCCATCAACCCGGTATAGAATCGGAGTAATAATTCCATTAACACTA
>NZ_JANFYZ010000052.1 GCF_024460775.1 Desulfovibrio desulfuricans
ACGCATTCAGGGCGTAAAAGTCGGGTTTGCGTAAATCAGCCTGACAGGCTCACCCCCAACACACGTCCCTGTTTTTGCCTTTTCTCCCTCTGCCTTTATGCCTTTCAATTCAGCCCCCATCAGAAGCTGGTCGTGGGGTCGCCTTCCTTAAACTCGCCGGAGCGAATGCGGAGTCGATGGCTGGTGTTGGGCGAATTTGCAAAATACGCGTTTTGCGGCCTGAAAAGAAAGCGCCGGGATTTTGAGCGCAGCGTACTCTAGTACGTGAGCATCAAAATTTCGGCGCTGACGCATTCAGGGCGTAAAAGTCGGGTTTGCGTAAATCAGCCTGACAG
>NZ_JANFYZ010000053.1 GCF_024460775.1 Desulfovibrio desulfuricans
ACACCGGCCTATACCAGGGCACCCAGCGGCAGAACCTTGCATGGCTGGACCGCTTCACCATCTGCGAAGTGTGCTATCCATCTGCCGATGTGGAAAAGAGCCTACTTGCCCGGCGCTTCCCATCGCTGCCCGAATCATTGTGCTCCACGATGGTGGACTACGCCAATGAGGTTCGAAAACTCTTCATGGGAGAGGCTTCCACCAGCAATCTGACCAACGCCATTGAAGTTACATTCTCCACGCGCAGTTTGCTGCGATGGGGTGATCTGACCGTTCGCTTTCAGCCTCTGGCCCATC
>NZ_JANFYZ010000054.1 GCF_024460775.1 Desulfovibrio desulfuricans
TCGGATTCACCCTTTATTGTTTGACCGTCAACTCATTTTCTTCGTAAGATACAACGTCGTTCGGATACAGTTTACGACCTCTTCTCGTCTCAACTTCTCCGTTTACACTGACAAATCCGTCTTGTATTACTTCTTTTGCCTGCCCGCCGTTCTCAACAAATCCGGCTGCTTTTAAAACCTGTCCGAGCCGGATAAATTCTTCTCCGGCTCTCAAATGAAAAAATTCCATATTTTACTCCTTTTATACTGCTGCGTTAAAATTTACAGGAAGAATAAGATAAATATAAC
>NZ_JANFYZ010000055.1 GCF_024460775.1 Desulfovibrio desulfuricans
GCAGTTTGCTGCGATGGGGTGATCTGACCGTTCGCTTTCAGCCTCTGGCCCATCAAGGCGTGCAGCCTGTAACCTACGCCCTTGACCGGGCTCTGGCCTACCGTGCAAGCCGTGAAACCCGCGCCATGCTGCACGAGCTGGCTCAGCGTATGTTCCCGCAGCAGATGGAAGGTGAGTCCCCCCAGACCGTAACGGCAGAAATTGAAATCCTGCAAGGCGAGCAAGCCCTACACTTCATGCGTGGGCATCTGCACCACACACCTACGGTGGCCAAGCCCCTCGTTCAT
>NZ_JANFYZ010000056.1 GCF_024460775.1 Desulfovibrio desulfuricans
TAAATTCAAAGAACTTGTAGACCAACTATAAGGAGTGGAGCTGATTGACGCGTTCTGAAAAGAAAAAACGATATGACGGGATGCTTATATTTGTTGTATTGCTTCTTGTTGCCGCAGGGCTTGTGATATTGTACAGCACAAGCGCTTACAATGGGCAGGTGAAATTTCACGATCCGTTTCATTATTTGAAAAAGCAGGGGTTTGCGACACTGCTAGGACTGTTTGGTATGGCGCTTATCGCCCGCGTTGATTATCATAAATGGGTTCCGCTGGCGATTCCCGC
>NZ_JANFYZ010000057.1 GCF_024460775.1 Desulfovibrio desulfuricans
GCATTTAGCTATGCAGGACTGACGTCTGTTGAGATACCGGATTCAGTGACCAGTATCGGAGAAGAGGCGTTTTACGGTTGTGGATCATTGAAAAAAGCGGTAATCGGAAATAATCTTGCTTATGTAGCGTATAGCGCATTTTATTCATGTGCTCTGACGGAGATTATGTGGGGAGGCAAGATTGAGAAAATAGGAAAATCGGCTTTTGCCCAGAATAAAAATCTTACGACAGTTTCGATTCCAAACAGCGTAACAGAGATCGAGTACGGGGCGTTTGCAGGAT
>NZ_JANFYZ010000058.1 GCF_024460775.1 Desulfovibrio desulfuricans
AATATCTGTATTGATTTCTTTTGCAATATCTACCAGCTCTCTGAGCAATTTTGCATCTCCTGTAAAAGACAAATATTCAAGCATTTTTTTAAGATCAGCTTCTGCCTTGTCAACTTCTCCCTGTGTTGCGGCTTCATTTGCAAAAACAGTTTCAGCCGCTTCAAGCGCCTCGTCTAATTTCTGTTTTACGATCGGCACAACATATTGGTATTCAGGCTTTGTTTTTACATCTTTCGTATACGCAATCGCAGCTCCCAGAGACTTCTTATCCGCTT
>NZ_JANFYZ010000059.1 GCF_024460775.1 Desulfovibrio desulfuricans
TGCAAGTTTTGGTTTGTCGCATGAACATAAAAATGCAGATGCTATAATGTTCACTCCGGCAAAAAATAAGTTGATAAAATAAATTCTCATGCCTCCGGAAGCGATAGTTGTCAACAGAGGATCATCCGCCTTGTTGAATGCTTCGGCGATAGGAACAGAAAAAAGACTGATCGTTATGTAGGAAACAAGCGAAAGGAGAAGGCTTGTGATCAGCGCATATTTTCGTATACTGTTTTGTACATGCTTTCCTTTTGCATCGGCATGTCTGCTGACG
>NZ_JANFYZ010000060.1 GCF_024460775.1 Desulfovibrio desulfuricans
GACAAATTTTTGTTCCTTTGTCAACATTTGATTGTTTTCTTCAAATTCAGCCTTTTCTTTTTCCTCTTTATTAAAAGCACGAAGCACTCTTACACCGATAAGATTTTCTCTCGTTTTTAGAAGAATTTCATCTAAATATGACTGCACTTTCTTATAAAGAGGCATTGTAATCAGCATGATCCCAAATACAACTACCGACAAAAGAGGAATTACAACAACAAAAACCATTGCCGCTTTGACATCTACCATAAAAGACATTGCCATTGCGCCGAAT
>NZ_JANFYZ010000061.1 GCF_024460775.1 Desulfovibrio desulfuricans
TTGTGATCGGCGTGGGAAGTTCTCTGATCAATGGGATGATCGGTATTTTGTACGGTGCTGTAGCGGGGTATCGTGGGAAACGCATCGATATGATTCTGATGAGAGCAGCGGATGTGATTGCCGCGATCCCGTCGATTTTATATGTTATACTGATAACGCTCGTTATGGGACCGGGGATAAAAAGCATGATCTTCGGGATTTGTATTGCCGGCTGGATCGATATGGCGCGTGTCGTACGGGGGGAGATGATCCGTTTAAAAGAAACAGATTTTGC
>NZ_JANFYZ010000062.1 GCF_024460775.1 Desulfovibrio desulfuricans
GATTGCAGTTAAAGGCGGTTGTTACGATCAATAACAACGGAAACACAGAAACAAAATATTGTGAAGTCGGAGATCAGGTAAGAGTTGTAGCAGCACAGGCTCCTGAAGGAAAGAAGTTTTCACACTGGACTGTGAATGAAAAACCGATCTGTTACAATGAATCTTATACATTTACAGTATATAAAGACATAGCTGTGACATCTGTTTATGTTGAAGAAGCAGAAGAAATTCAAAAAGAAGTTTCGGTTTTGTGCGATGTGTCCTATGCAAATG
>NZ_JANFYZ010000063.1 GCF_024460775.1 Desulfovibrio desulfuricans
GAAGTCTTTTCTTCAGATCGACCGAGCCGAGACGCTTCTTCCAAAAGGCACAAATCCATACAGCGAAGCAGTATATAAAACAGCATCTGAAACACTGAACCGTATGATCGATGAAGGTTCTTTTCTTCAGGACAAAGAACCTTGTTACTACTTATACGCGCTTACAATGAACGGAAGAACACAGACAGGGCTTGTAGGCTGCGCTTCGATCGACGATTATTGCAACAATGTGATCTTAAAACACGAAAATACACTGGAAGCAAAAGAGCAG
>NZ_JANFYZ010000064.1 GCF_024460775.1 Desulfovibrio desulfuricans
CTACACACGGAAGACTTTCGTTTACAGTGATCCCTGTCGTTGTATGCTCTGTAATTACATAGACAATTCCTTTTTCGACTCCGCTTTCTTCCACAACCTTGCGTACGTCATCTGTAATCTTGATCATCTCAAATTCTTTATCCGCACATATCGGAACTTCTTTTAGTATAAAATCCATCTCTCTCACTCCCTTCCAAGAAACCGCTCTGCATTTTCTGCATATATTTTTTCAAGTGTTTCTTCCGAGAAACCAAGACTGTCCAATCCTCTT
>NZ_JANFYZ010000065.1 GCF_024460775.1 Desulfovibrio desulfuricans
AATAACTACTATATTACACAATTAGACATATCTTCGGCATATTTGTATGCAGACATCAAAGAAGAATTATACATAAGACCTCCACCACATTTAGGAATGAATGATAAGTTGATACGTTTGAAGAAATCACTTTATGGATTGAAACAAAGTGGAGCGAACTGGTACGAAACTATCAAATCATATTTAATAAATTGTTGCGACATGCAAGAAGTTCGCGGATGGTCATGCGTATTTAAGAATAGTCAAGTAACAATTTGCTTATTCGTTG
>NZ_JANFYZ010000066.1 GCF_024460775.1 Desulfovibrio desulfuricans
GTCGCTATGCTGCACTCTATCGTTTTATAAAATTCTTAACAAGTTGCTCCGCCTTTCAAATGTTTCTGCGCTCTTATGTTTTCATCTTTGCGGGCTAACAGTCCATCTCCCAAAAGCTGTTCCTGAACATTTTCAAATCCGAGTCTTTCAACCGTATCCGCAAATCGCTCTCCCGTGATCCCCTGTTCCCGGAACAAAAGAATTGCTTTTTCCACAATATCAAGCACTTCTTCTTTATCTGTAAACACTTTTTCAAGGTATCTTCCCC
>NZ_JANFYZ010000067.1 GCF_024460775.1 Desulfovibrio desulfuricans
CTTGAAACCAAATATATTTCTTATCATCTGTCATCTTTCCTTCTCTGTCAAAACAAGTAATATATCCGCCGTATTCTTTATCTATGCACCTCCGATCCCAAAATGGCATCACATCTTCTAAAATATGTTTTTCATAATAAGATACCAGTCTTTCTTTCAGTAATATGTCCATATATGCCTCCATATCATTCTCCTATGATTTCCAGAGCATAATGATCTGCTCTTCCGCATAATCCAATGCAACTTTTATCCCACCTATGATCGGAG
>NZ_JANFYZ010000068.1 GCF_024460775.1 Desulfovibrio desulfuricans
GGCGCGGGTGTAGCCAATTTTTGACCCTGCCCGTACACGCTCTGCGGGACCTTTGTGCAAAGCGTCTTCATTGGACAGCGTTTTTGGTGAGATCAGCCCGCCTGTGGCCTTCGCCAGCTCTGCTCTTGAGACAACAGGCGGTAATTCCTGTTCGATAGACCTAAAAAAGGCTTCTGTACCGAGGCCGTGGTTTATTAGGCTTTCAGAACGCTCAAAATTGCGTTGCCAGTATTGTTGCATGTGTTCTCCTGCCTGTTGGGCTGATA
>NZ_JANFYZ010000069.1 GCF_024460775.1 Desulfovibrio desulfuricans
CAATAGTATGTTGATTGTTATGCTTTTTGACAAGAAATCCATCAATATAAACAAAAGATTGTCCAGTTTCCGTCTTATCATCATCTAAGAATGTAATAATTAAGCTATTGAGAAGATGCAGAATCTGCGCTATGCAGGTGCAAATCTCCAGCAGCAGCAAAGAAAATTCAGTTAATAAGAAATCTCACTAAGATAAGCGACTGTCTGTCCCAACATAGAAAACAGAAGGATGTCTCATTCATCCTTGATTTCCGGCCTGCAAAAAT
>NZ_JANFYZ010000070.1 GCF_024460775.1 Desulfovibrio desulfuricans
TGATCATTGCAGATCCGGGAGTATTTGAGATTGCCAAAGAGATATGCCCCGAGATAGAAAGGCATATAAGCACTCAGGCAAATAATACAAATTATGCAACCTATAATTTCTGGTATAAACAGGGGGCGAGTCGAGTCGTATCTGCCAGAGAGCTGTCGATGGAAGAGCTAAAAGAACTTCGGGCAAATATTCCGGAAGATTTGGAAATCGAGACGTTTATTCACGGGGCGATGTGTATCTCTTATTCGGGAAGATGTCTTTTGAG
>NZ_JANFYZ010000071.1 GCF_024460775.1 Desulfovibrio desulfuricans
CTAATATGCAATAATCCCTATACTCAACATATCCTCTTTGCTTCAGCTCTTTAGAGATAACTTCATATATATTCTCCTTAGTCATAACAACTATTTTATTATCCTTTATCGATGGTAATGCATCTCCTAATCTATATATGGAAATCCCATCATATGCTCTTTCTTCTACTCCGTTATCTATAATAAATGGAATATGAAATGTCTCCTTTAATTTAGGCAGCACACGCTTTCCAATACGTCCAAGTCCAAAAGGTATAATTGTTCT
>NZ_JANFYZ010000072.1 GCF_024460775.1 Desulfovibrio desulfuricans
GGGAGAGATCAAAAAAGATATTTATATTCAGAGAAAGGATGATAAGAATGGCAAGAAGCGTTACAGTTATACCAGCAAGAAGCCAGAAGGTGCGGACAGGGCATAAGGCGGTACAGGAAAAGAAGATAAGGGTGGCAGCCTACTGCCGTGTGTCAACAGACCAGGAAGACCAGCTCCATAGTTTTGAGGCACAGGTCGAGTATTATACAAAATATATCAATGAGCATGAGAATTATGAAATGGCCGGCATTTATGCAGATGAGG
>NZ_JANFYZ010000073.1 GCF_024460775.1 Desulfovibrio desulfuricans
TCCGTATTCCCCGGAACAATAGGAAACAAACGTATTGTTGATTGTTTCTTTCAGACGATCCGTGTTAAAGTTTCCGATAAACTGTCCCTGATCGAGAATTCCTACAAGAACGTCCGCGTACGGAACTTCTTTTTTGTACTCTTCGCTCTGAGCCAGACTTTTCTTTGCCGGAATCTGTGTGCAGCGTATGTTATGCTCTAACATAACATCATCCTGATACAGATATTCAAGGAATTTCAAAGCGATTTCCTGTTCTTTACAAC
>NZ_JANFYZ010000074.1 GCF_024460775.1 Desulfovibrio desulfuricans
GGTACAATCACTTCATCGAAGCCCTCGACTTCAAATTGGATGCCATGCTTGGCGCTCCGGCTCCAACGTCCGCGCATATCATAGCGCAGATTATCTGCCGTCGGCAGGCAATAACCCACCGCCTTGATCTCAGAAACCACATTCCCCGCCGCGTCCATGACCTTCTCACAAGGTCGGTACAGGGCGATCATGTAGCTGGCATCACCGGCCGTAACTGCTTTCGGGTAGATCAGCCTTTTGAATTGACATATCAAGATCGATT
>NZ_JANFYZ010000075.1 GCF_024460775.1 Desulfovibrio desulfuricans
TCTTAAAGAGCGTTCCACAATTTCATCCAGTTTCACTTTAGAACGAATACCATGCGTTCTTGGTCCAAAAGCCACATTGTCATAGATGCTCATCGGAAATGGATTCGGTTTCTGAAATACCATTCCGATCTCTTTGCGCAGTTCATTTACATTCGCATTAGAAGAAAATATATCCTTTCCATCGTATTTTACTTCTCCTGTAATGCGCACATTCTCTACAAGGTCATTCATTCGGTTTAGTGTTTTCAAAAACGTGGATTTA
>NZ_JANFYZ010000076.1 GCF_024460775.1 Desulfovibrio desulfuricans
TTTCCTTGTCAGTCCGCAAAAATGCGTATTTTGCAAATTCGCCCAACACCAGCACATCGCCTCCGCCTCCGCTCCGGCGAGTCTAAGGAAGGCAACTCCACAACCCTCTCCTGATCACGACCTGCAAAAGGCAAGATAGAAGGCGGCACCACAACCATTTCACATCATTTCCGTTGAAAGGCAGGGCACCCTTGCGCCAAGTGCTTTGTAATTTCATTGCAACTTTGCGCATTCAAAAGGTGATGCAACGTGACTCCGCAA
>NZ_JANFYZ010000077.1 GCF_024460775.1 Desulfovibrio desulfuricans
CTTACGACACCGCAGGAGTCTGACAGTGTGAAGGCGGATGCGTTTATCGGATGGATCGAAGAACTGAAAGTGAAGATGCAGATTCCGCAATATCCGGAGATGATCCGAAAAACGGATGTGAAGCAGATCGCAAAATGGGCGGAAAAAGAGGCAAATCCGCTTTATCCGACGCCGGAAGTGTGGAACAGACGGGAGTTTGAAAGATTTCTCTTAAACGTGTGTGTACAAGGCTCAAGCGAGAAAGACCGGCAGTGTTGTCAG
>NZ_JANFYZ010000078.1 GCF_024460775.1 Desulfovibrio desulfuricans
GTTTTCGTCATTTTGCCTATTCATACAAAGCCGTATAGTGCCCATAAACACAAGGAAATATAGAGTTTTCAAGGTTCAAAATATATTTTTAAAACATGTGATTCCGTAAATAACGCCCTTCAGTCGTCGCCTAAAATAGCGCCAACTGATAAGAATTCGCTTTGGAAAAACAGCTTAAAAAATCTCTGTTTTGCACAAAACTATTGTGCCTGCTTCGGATGAATCTCTTTGATTTTAGGATCCAGAGGATTTAATCCAAG
>NZ_JANFYZ010000079.1 GCF_024460775.1 Desulfovibrio desulfuricans
GGCGCAATCAATGCACTGTCACAATGATTGACCATATGCTCCTGCACAATGTTCACAATGATTGGAGCACGCAGCTCTTGTGCTGCGTTGATAACGGCACGCGCCGTTTCAATATTAAAGCAATTGATGGCCATAACGGCATAGTTGCCTTCATTGGCACGTTGCAACATGCCTTTCATAGATACGTACATAGAACCCCTTTCTGTTGAATGTCACGATTGGCACTGGTTAAGCGTAGGTCGTTTGTTTGAGAGGGCAG
>NZ_JANFYZ010000080.1 GCF_024460775.1 Desulfovibrio desulfuricans
CTGAAGAGAGCCGGAATCAATACGGTAGAAGAACTTACTAATAAGACTCCTGAAGATATGATGAAAGTTCGTAACCTCGGACGTAAATCACTTGAGGAAGTGCTTGCTAAGTTAAAAGAACTCAATCTTGAGTTGAATCAGGGCGAGGAATAATCGCTTTATAGAAAATCGTGGATTGTTCGGAATACAGGACGATCCGCGAGCATTTGATTAATAAGCCCGAAGATGCATAATTGAATGTGTAGTCATAGTTCAG
>NZ_JANFYZ010000081.1 GCF_024460775.1 Desulfovibrio desulfuricans
CGGGGCTTTCAACCGCACATACACGGTGACACAGGCAATCGACAAATTCATCTCGGATGTGTACAGGCATTCAAGGGCAATCCCCGGAAGATACGATTATATTCCGGCGGACTCTGCTGCCGGAGTCGTGGTCTATGATGATCTGTTCGTATACAGCCACCATGCCACAGACCCATGCTGCGGAAAGCTGATGAATGCGTTTGATGTGATAAGGCTTCATAAATTCGGGGACAAGGATACAAGGGCAGCCGAAGG
>NZ_JANFYZ010000082.1 GCF_024460775.1 Desulfovibrio desulfuricans
GCTGCAGCAGAGAATAATAAAAATGCTAGAAAAACATATGTTGAAAATCATAAAGGACGTAATGATATCAGATTGATTCCTGATGTTAGAGACTATGATTTTTCGGCTCTTGCATCTGAATTTGACGGGATAGATGTGGTTATAGGAGGTCCGCCGTGTCAAGGATTTTCAAATGCAAATAGACAGAAGAATCATATTATAAGCATGAATAATTCTCTGGTAAAAGAGTATTTCCGTGCTGTTAAGGAAATCCG
>NZ_JANFYZ010000083.1 GCF_024460775.1 Desulfovibrio desulfuricans
TAATCTTTAGATTTTTAATCCCGGTCTTTTCACGCTCGTCATTTTCAAGCTTTGCCAACCAGTCTTTTCCATCGGACTTTGCGCGGCGCAGCTTATCAACTTCTTCGTTATAACCGTCATTAATAATATTTCCTTCTTTCATCGCAATGGGAGGATCTTCCCGGATTGCTTTTTTTACAAGTATACAGAGATCTTCAAGAGGATCAAGATCAACAGCAAGATCTTTTAAAAGTTCTGCTTTCATTTCTTGCAAT
>NZ_JANFYZ010000084.1 GCF_024460775.1 Desulfovibrio desulfuricans
ATTTTTTTGCCAGATGATACGGCATTTCAAAATGGCTTAACGTAATGACCGGTTCGATTCCGTATTTCAAAAGTTCATCGAACATATCATCATAGAACTTCAGCCCTTCTTCATTCGGTTCTGTCTCATCCCCGCTTGGAAAAATGCGGGTCGCGGACTTGTTTCGCAATTACCTATTATTTTCAATTAGGCGTTTGCGAAACGCCACAAGCCGCATAAATACGGCATTTTAACTTTTATAAAACAAAATATCT
>NZ_JANFYZ010000085.1 GCF_024460775.1 Desulfovibrio desulfuricans
GTTTATGTGGACCTGGACGACTTCGGAAAAGGAACGGGAAAACGGATTCCGAAAAAATCGTTTTATTGGTATAAAAATGTGATAGAGAGCAATGGAGATTGTCTGCGCGATGTGTAGGTTTGTCAAACATATGTTACACCCCGATCAATAAATTCCCTCAGAACAGTTTGTGGTGATTTCCACCCCAGAGGTCTCATGGGAAACTGGTTATAATCCCTACGGTTATAGGTTTGAAGCTGCTTGGAAAAATCC
>NZ_JANFYZ010000086.1 GCF_024460775.1 Desulfovibrio desulfuricans
GTCAGATTGACGGATTGTTTCAGATAGATGCGCAGGAAAATAATAAAAGAGAAAATAATGAACAACGGGAACAAAAGTACCGGTATGATTTTACTCCGAGCGGAGTGGATCTGAAAAGCTTTCCGTATAATATATGGCGAAAATTATCCCGAGAGTGTCTTGTGGATGATAAGGCAGAACTGTTTCGTCTCGGCTGCCCTCAGGGAGAATATGGACTTAGAAATGCTATATGCAGTTACCTTCATCAGGCCC
>NZ_JANFYZ010000087.1 GCF_024460775.1 Desulfovibrio desulfuricans
TGCTTTTTTGCACCTGCAGTTCCGAATGAATTTCTCTTTTCAGCTTATATGCGTTCAAAACAGCCATGTTAAAACGAATCAAAACTTCTTTTATCTGACTCGGACTATGCGGGTCGCGTTTACACAGATCATACAACGTATAATAACACTTTATGATTTCTTTTCGATTGGAAATAACTGCCGACCGGCGCAGCCTGTTCTCCAGTTCTGCCGGATATTTAAGAGGAACGATTTCCATAGATTCTACATC
>NZ_JANFYZ010000088.1 GCF_024460775.1 Desulfovibrio desulfuricans
CTATGGTCAGAGAGCGGGAAAAAGAACAATTATTATAGAAGGAGGAACATTTGGCGGTCAGATCACTTCGTCTCCGAATGTAGAAAATTATCCGGGGATCGCAAGTGTGAGCGGAAGCGAATTTTCCATGAATCTGCTCGATCAGGCAATGAAACTCGGCGCAGAGACACAGATGGCGCAGGTGACGGGAATTCGTGATGAAGGAGAAGTAAAAGTAATCGTTACACCGGAAAAAGAATATCCGTGCCGG
>NZ_JANFYZ010000089.1 GCF_024460775.1 Desulfovibrio desulfuricans
CGCGGGAGTTATCACACTGGTAGGAGCGCTGCTCAAACCCTCATCTATTATATTTGAAGATATCAGTGAAAAAGAAGTTACGATTAAGACCGTGTTTCGTTATCGCAATATTTATCCTACGGCAATTAATGCGATAGCCGAAGGTATTATTGATTTAAAGACCATGGTAAATAAGGTGTTCGACTTTGAAGAAGCGCAGCATGCCTTTGAAGAGGCAGCTGCCCAGAAGCAGGAGATCGTCAAGGCGGT
>NZ_JANFYZ010000090.1 GCF_024460775.1 Desulfovibrio desulfuricans
ACATGATCGTGACCGCCTAATACAAAGTCAACGTCAAATTCATCCATCACCTGCTCAAATCCTGCATCTACATAGTTCTCAATATACGAATCGGCAGCATGCTATGCCACTGTCTGCGTAGATTTATGATGTGTAACAACTAACCATTGATACTGACCTGAATATTCTGCCGTCGCCGCATTTAAAGTTGTTCTGAAGTTAGAAACGATGGCTTCCGCTTCGGAATTGTCCTTTGAAGCGCTTGGAACA
>NZ_JANFYZ010000091.1 GCF_024460775.1 Desulfovibrio desulfuricans
TAGCTGGATTCGAACCAGCGAATGCAGGAGTCAAAGTCCTGTGCCTTACCGCTTGGCGATAGCCCATTAAAGACTTTATTTCTGACACTGCATGCCAGTTTGAATTATAAAAGAAAAGGGTGGGTAGTGGGACTCGAACCCACGATATCCAGAACCACAATCTGGCGCGCTAACCAACTGCACCATACCCACCATAACGAGCCTGGGGGGATTCGAACCCTCGACCTACGGCTTAGAAGGCCGTTG
>NZ_JANFYZ010000092.1 GCF_024460775.1 Desulfovibrio desulfuricans
TCCCATATATGACTCTAACATCTGAAGCACTTCTTGCTCCAATCGGTCTTTTAAATACAGATCAAGAGCGGAAAAGGGCTCGTCTAATAAAATAACTTCCGGTTCATAAGCCATAATCCGAGCAAGCGCCGTTCTTTGCTGCTGTCCTCCGGAAAGCTGCTTTGGATAATGTTTTTCCAGACCTGCCAGACCAAACTTTTGAATCATCTCTTTGACCCGCTTATGTATATCCTGCTTATTTCCTT
>NZ_JANFYZ010000093.1 GCF_024460775.1 Desulfovibrio desulfuricans
TCACTAAGTATTTTACAGATAGATAATCCTATGCCAAAATTTCCACCGTTTGAAGCGGAACTGAAGAAGAAAGAAGCTGCGGATTTTAATTCTTCAGATGTAAAACCTACTCCATCATCTTGCATTGAAAAATACAAATAATCCTCTTTTTCTTTGATTGAAAATATAATTTCTTCATGTGAAAAGCGGAGTGCATTGTCAAAAATATTCTCTAAAACTTTTGATAACATCGCTTTATCTGTC
>NZ_JANFYZ010000094.1 GCF_024460775.1 Desulfovibrio desulfuricans
CCGCCTTATGGTTCAGGCGCTTCATTATATATCAGACCATATATGTTTGGGATTAATCCTGTAATCGGAGTAAAGCCTGCAGATGAATATCAGTTCAGAGTGTTTACAACACCTGTAGGTCCGTATTTTAAAGGTGGTGCAAAACCGATTACGATCTGTGTATCTGATTTTGACCGGGCAGCTCCTCACGGAACGGGGCATATTAAGGCGGGGCTTAATTATGCAATGAGTCTTCATGCGATT
>NZ_JANFYZ010000095.1 GCF_024460775.1 Desulfovibrio desulfuricans
ATTTAATTATAGATTGCAAAGTGATGGACTGGAATGAATTAGGTGCTGGTATAACAATAGAGTGTAATAATAAAATAGAACTAAAGGAAGAGCAAAAGATTATTCTTTCCGTAAATGGCTATGAATTAGAGAGTGTTATCAGGCGAATTATACCAAAAAAAGGCGGAACAAACATAGGGTTAATTTTTACTTCATTAAATTACGAACAATATGCTTATTTAATTACTCAAACATATGCAGTAG
>NZ_JANFYZ010000096.1 GCF_024460775.1 Desulfovibrio desulfuricans
GGTTTACATAATACACTTAAAGGTTCTAATTTATTAAAATTAATTAATAATAATATTAATAAAAAAAGATATTATTCTAATTATAATATTTCTCCTTTCGGGGTTCCGGCTCCCGTGGCCGGCCCCCGGAACTTTATAATATTATTATTAATTATTTAATTAATATTATAATCATATAATTTAATATTTTATTTAATTTTATTAAAATTTAATATATATATTTTTATTATTATTTAATTAAT
>NZ_JANFYZ010000097.1 GCF_024460775.1 Desulfovibrio desulfuricans
TAAAAATCTTTAATATAATATTATATAATTATTAATATAAGAACTTTTAAACTTTTATTAATTTATTTTTCTCCTTCTTAATTAAAAATAAAAAGGGATGCGGTTCCCACGGGGTCCCGCACTCCTTCGGGGTTCGGTCCCCCTCCCTAACGGGAGGGGGTCCCTCACTCCTTTCTTAAAATAAATTATATTAATTCTTATTATATAATAATTATTAATAATAATTTATTTTAAGAAAGGAG
>NZ_JANFYZ010000098.1 GCF_024460775.1 Desulfovibrio desulfuricans
TTTCATTGCAACTTTGCGCATTCAAAAGGTGATGCAACGTGACTCCGCAACCTTTTTTTAATTACTGCCTGCAAAAGGCAGGATGGAATATGGCGCTACAGCAATCTCCTGACCATAAACAATCTAGGTTACATAGGCTGCATATGGTTGCACTAGTTTATCGCAACTGTTCGCCCGTATGTGCTGAACGTGACTCCGCAACCTTTCTTTAATTATTGCCTGCAAAAGACATATGATGTTA
>NZ_JANFYZ010000099.1 GCF_024460775.1 Desulfovibrio desulfuricans
GTTTCGGGAGAAGCTATGCTTCTTGCAAGCAGCGACAGCGTGAAGAAAGGCGAGACGTTTACAATCGACGTTTACGCGCAGAATGTAGCAGGACTTAATGCATTCGGACAGGTAATTAATTATGATAATAGCAAAGTGCAATATGTTTCTTGTGAAGTATCACCTCTTCTTGCTCAGATGGAAAATCTGACGGCTAATAAAGAGTATGATGACAGAGCATATGTAAACCTTGCATTTGC
>NZ_JANFYZ010000100.1 GCF_024460775.1 Desulfovibrio desulfuricans
GCCGATGATACTGCATAACGTCATGTGGGAAAGTAGGCCGCTGTCAACGATTGCTCCAAAGCCCCTTGCTGCTACTAGCGCAAGGGGCTTTGTCTTTTATCCCCCCCTTGCTCCTTCCTTCCGCCCATTCCCCTTCCTTCCAACTCCCCCCCTTGCTCTTTGGAGTTTATTCCCCGGTCTCTGCTGGTTGCGTCCAGAGCCCGTCAGCCGCATTTACGCAAACCCGACTTTTTGGGCC
>NZ_JANFYZ010000101.1 GCF_024460775.1 Desulfovibrio desulfuricans
TCTGTCATAATATTTTCTTTGTTTAGCTCTTTGTTGTGATGCAGATCGTATGTAAAAGCCTGAAGCGTCCATCCGGCTTCCTTTACCTGTTCCAGAGAAAAGTCAAAAAGAGGGGTGTTGTCCGTTTTGAACTCCACAAGTCCTTGCGGTGGGAGGACTTTTTCATAACGGGATAAAAACTCTGTTGATGTAAGACGGCGTTTTGCATGACGTGATTTTGGCCATGGGTCGGAAAAAT
>NZ_JANFYZ010000102.1 GCF_024460775.1 Desulfovibrio desulfuricans
TTGTTTCCCGCAGATGAATCTGGAAGATCTCACGTTGCTGAAGTGCTTCCTTCGCCATTGGTTCTGGAAGAAAAGCTAGCCCTAATTCCGCTTTTACCAAAGGTAAAATCTGATCTGTGGTAGCTGCTTCCGTGTCTGGTATCAACTCCAACCCGTGGGACAGGAACAATTTATGATAAAAATTCCAGGTCATAGTTTCTTTTCCGAGGCAAATCAACGGATAATTTTTTAGTTCGGC
>NZ_JANFYZ010000103.1 GCF_024460775.1 Desulfovibrio desulfuricans
GCCCCCGCCGCCTCTGCAGTCCTGAAAATCGTTCCGAGATTGCCCGGATCCTGAATATTTTCAAGAACGAGCACATGCGGAGTCTCCCCTAAAATATCTTCCGCCGTATACTCCATCCGGCGTACGACGGCAAGGATTCCCTGCGGAGTCTTCGTGTCCGACACATGCGCAAATACCGTATCCGACATCACTTCCGCCTCTTGAATAAACCGATCGTTTTTTTCTTTGACGCATTTCG
>NZ_JANFYZ010000104.1 GCF_024460775.1 Desulfovibrio desulfuricans
CCACAACATTTCCGGACTCATCGATGAGTACAAATGTAAATTCTCCCTCGTGCAGATCACGTCCAGTCAGCTCTTTTTTCATGCTGATATGTTCATTCACACTGAAATCTGTCGGATTTACACGGTATGTGTTTGTAAACTCAAATGCGAAATCATTCTGCCATGAGGAAACGGCGCTGATCGTTCCGTCGCCGTTGTCTGTCACGGTTACTGTAAACGTCTTTCCTTCCGCAGCCG
>NZ_JANFYZ010000105.1 GCF_024460775.1 Desulfovibrio desulfuricans
TTGAAAACTGAAATTCACATTATTCGGAAGACGCCTTTCTCTGTCGCCGTTTAATCTGCAGTATGGTATCTCTTTTTCAATCTTTTCGATCAAATAATCCCGAAGCTGACTTTCTTTTTCCATTCTTCTTTCCATAGACGCTGCAGCTATTTCAACTGCTTTCCCGAAACCGACGATTCCTGGAACATTTTCAGTTCCTGCACGACGTCTCCTCTCCTGTGCTCCTCCGTGGATCA
>NZ_JANFYZ010000106.1 GCF_024460775.1 Desulfovibrio desulfuricans
CTCGTAAGATTGTTTTTGACTGTCCAGGCGGAAACATTCTTTATCGAGAGCCGAAATATGTTTTGACAAGTCTTCCCGCATTTGCAGAAACTGTTTATGCTTCCTGTTTAATGCATCTCTTCCCTCTGTCTGTTCTTTTATTTCTTTTTCAATTTCATCAAACAATTCTCTTGAATTATCAATCGTTCCCCGAAGCTCTTTTATCTTGTCTTCCTTTTCCTTAATCTCATCTGACG
>NZ_JANFYZ010000107.1 GCF_024460775.1 Desulfovibrio desulfuricans
TGCTTATCGATCGTATGAAGAATGAAGCGGTCGTCGATAAAGCAGTTTTATTTGGATGGTTCCGAAAAATGGCAGTCTGTGCAGAGCAGTATGAGCGATGCGGTGAAGGACAGAATTATAAGTATTTGAATCCGTATGGAATTGTGTTGTCTGATGAAGGAGAAGTGTTGTTTCTGGATACAGAATCGAGAGAAAATGCCGAGGTGATGAAGCAGATGCAGAAAAGAGCTGTCAGA
>NZ_JANFYZ010000108.1 GCF_024460775.1 Desulfovibrio desulfuricans
AATGAGACTAATCATACAAACGTACCGATATCCAGTACGGGTGGTACCAATAATAAAACTGTTCCGCAGACAAGCGAACAGGAGACTGAGAAAAGGATTATACACCGTTCACCTTCAATCGATGCTTCTCCACCGGAAAGTAATTCACTACACCACGTCGTTCCTATCAAAACGTCAGATACCTGTCCTAAGGAGAATACAGAGGAATCTATAATTGCTGATCTTCCACTTCCCG
>NZ_JANFYZ010000109.1 GCF_024460775.1 Desulfovibrio desulfuricans
CCCGAAACGCTCATTTTGGGCGGGATACTCAGAAGTAAATGAATATGATCCGGACATACTTCTCCTTCGATGATTTCAACACCTTTCCATTGGCACAGTGTTCGGATTATTTCACGAATTGCTTCTTTCTTTTCGTTATAAAATACTTTCCTTCGATATTTAGGTGCAAACACTACATGATATTTGCAATTCCATTTTGTATGTGCTAAGCTTTTTACGTCTGTATTTTGTTCT
>NZ_JANFYZ010000110.1 GCF_024460775.1 Desulfovibrio desulfuricans
CACCATTCTGCGAATCCCCCTCACTTGCCCTTCTATTCTGTTTAAGCGGTTTATCATCAATTTTGTTTCTTCTTCTGTACGCTTTTTTATCCGATGTGTACATTCCGGACATTTCTTTTCTTTTTCCATAATTATCCTCCGAATATATTTTCCGGCTTTTGCCTTTTCTCCCTCTCACCATCATACTTTAAACCTAAAATACCCATATGGTGTATGTACAAGTGCATATGCACT
>NZ_JANFYZ010000111.1 GCF_024460775.1 Desulfovibrio desulfuricans
GCCAGAACGAAAGAAAGTGCCACAGCAAGAGCCGCAGCGTAATGCCACTTAGCACGACTCACGGCCAGCATGTAAAAAAGGCTGATCAGGGTGATACCTGCCAGCAGGGCGGAAACTACAGCTCCGCCAACAGGATCATACACTTGTGTCCAAGCCATATAACAGACCCTCAACTGTAATGTGTTGCAAGGGTGCTTGAGCAGAGCGAGTCCATTCCGTGCGACCCAGAAATGC
>NZ_JANFYZ010000112.1 GCF_024460775.1 Desulfovibrio desulfuricans
TTTAGATTAATCAAAAGAAGGGTGTCAAGCATTCAACACCCTATTATTCGACCTTGCAATCATTATACAAATATTTTTATTCATAAATGTTTGAATACATTTCATTGAGTTTTTTCACTCCATTCTCTATCTCCTCTTTCAGTTTAGCATATACTTCATAATCATCTGCTTCCATTTTTTCTTTATGTTTTATCTGACCGTTTCTATCAAGACTATACTCTTTTGGTTTTGT
>NZ_JANFYZ010000113.1 GCF_024460775.1 Desulfovibrio desulfuricans
TGCACTTCCACTCTGGCAGTTACTTCTTTAATATCAAACGGCTTTGTCACATAATCATCCGCTCCGCCGCGCAAAAATTCCACTTTATCATCAATCGTATCTTTTGCTGTTAGAATGATCACCGGGGTATTTCCTTTCTTTCGAATATCTCTAAGTACTTCTTCCCCCGGAATTCCCGGAAGCATTAAATCAAGAAGTATAACCGAATATCTTTCCCCCTGTAAAATCATTC
>NZ_JANFYZ010000114.1 GCF_024460775.1 Desulfovibrio desulfuricans
CTTCATATCAAGATACGGACCTTCAAAGTGAACTCCTAAAATCTCTGCTCCTTCATAACCGTCTTCAACAACTTTCGCCACATTTTTCAAGGCATTTGTCAACACTTCTTCACTCTGCGTGATAGTTGTCGCAAGAAGAGCCGTCACTCCTTCATCTACAATATTGCGCACCCAGTAACGAAGTCCGTCTTCTTTCGCATCATTCGTATCAAAGCCGTAAGCTCCGTGACAG
>NZ_JANFYZ010000115.1 GCF_024460775.1 Desulfovibrio desulfuricans
CTCACGATTCTGAATGATCCTGCCTGCAACCGCCGCACCTGCCGTAACCGCAAGTTCTCCAAGCTCATCCAGGGATTCCTCCATGTCATCCCCCCGATCTGCCTGGACACCGATCAGGATAACCCTGTCCTGTATTTCCTCAAAATATTCCATATCAGCCCTCCGAAGACGTTCTGGTTTTCAGGAAAGCCCGCTCTTTTTTTGCAGCGGAATCTTCAGGGAACATCTCAAT
>NZ_JANFYZ010000116.1 GCF_024460775.1 Desulfovibrio desulfuricans
GTACAAGTTGTTCCCGCGCTGTCTGTCATCAATCATGTGCCGACAATCAGCGCAAGCGATAAAACGATCAAGTTTGGAGAAAAGTTTGATCCATTGAAAGATGTGACTGCAAAAGATAAAGAAGACGGCGATCTTACATCTGAAATTAATGTAGTAAAAAATACAGTCGATACGGGAAAAGCGGGAACGTACGAAGTAGTTTATCAGGTGGCAGACAGTCAGAATGCTTCTG
>NZ_JANFYZ010000117.1 GCF_024460775.1 Desulfovibrio desulfuricans
GTGTAAACTTCACATCTTCTGCGATCTCATAGCCTTCCGGTGCTGTGATCTCACGCAGGATCAGTTCTTCCCCTACCGGAAGTTTCTCTACCAGATGCGGTTTTCCATCTGTTACCCACTCTTCCAAAACTTCACCCTCTTTATTTAAGATCTGAAGCTTGGCTCCTTCCAGTTCCTTTCCGGTGGTGAGGTCTGTTTTGGAGATTTCCACTTTGGAATAGGTATCTTTC
>NZ_JANFYZ010000118.1 GCF_024460775.1 Desulfovibrio desulfuricans
GTAAAAACATGATCATTCTTTTCTGTGCCCGGAAGATTTAACTGTATCGGATAAGCTCCAAGCGCAAGGATCAGACTGTCAGGACTCAATTCCTTAACCATTTCCGGTGTAGCGGTTACATTTAATCTTACTTCTACTTCCGCCTTTTGAACTTGAAGGATCAAATAATCTTTCAATCTCTTTAAATCCTGCTTTACCTCATCATACTCTGAGCAGATCAACTGTCCGC
>NZ_JANFYZ010000119.1 GCF_024460775.1 Desulfovibrio desulfuricans
TACGGATTCTGGAAGTGAAGAGTACGGACAAGCTGCCAGCTTCGCCTCACGATTCCCATCTGCTGCAACTACACGGGCAAATCGGCTTTTTGGTAAAAGCATGGAACAAGCCCTTCTTCAGCCTCCGTGCTGAGGACGGTACGCTTCTGCATGAGAAGATGACCTTCCCTCAACTTTGCCGTGCCCAACTTGGCCTTCAGTTGCCCAAGCAAGCTGAGAAACTGAGTA
>NZ_JANFYZ010000120.1 GCF_024460775.1 Desulfovibrio desulfuricans
TTTAAAAGTTCCATATTTTCCGGCGTTCTTACTTCTTCTATTTTAAGGTATTCTGCCACCCCCTGCAAAACATGAAAATCAGAAAATATTGAGATTGTACCTTCCAAAACATTCCCTTTTCTGTCCAATACATAATTCCATCTTCCATCGCCCGCATACCCATATTTTACAAGAAATGAAAAACCATGCTTTGCATTTTCCAACCACTCCTTCTTTTTGCGTACTTTG
>NZ_JANFYZ010000121.1 GCF_024460775.1 Desulfovibrio desulfuricans
CCCACTTCTTAATGAGTTCGATTTCCTCGTCCATGTTCGGCTCTTTCTCTGGTTTCCAGTCTTCTCTCATATCATTCAGTTCTTCCAGTGCTTCTTCTAAGTCTGCCTTATAGCTTTCTAAATCTTCTTTTTCGCTTGCTATATACTCATCAACACTATTGTAACAAGGCACACACTCATAGCTTGTTCTATCATCATTGTACTTGTGGTATACAATGTCTTTCCATT
>NZ_JANFYZ010000122.1 GCF_024460775.1 Desulfovibrio desulfuricans
GGCATGGGAGCCGAGGCAATCAAAGAACTTCTGGAAAGCATCGATCTTGAAAAAGAATATGCAGAACTTCAGGCAGGGTTGGAAAATGCGACAGGTCAAAAGAGAGCGAGAATCGTGAAACGCCTTGAAGTTGTTGAGGCGTTCCGTGAGTCGGGCAACCGTCCGGAATGGATGATCCTTTCTGCAATTCCGGTTATTCCGCCGGATCTTCGTCCTATGGTACAGC
>NZ_JANFYZ010000123.1 GCF_024460775.1 Desulfovibrio desulfuricans
ACGGATGCTCGTTTTAGAGAAGGCATTGAAAAGGAGATACGAGCTCTACTGGATGAAGTCTCTGCCTATCAGAAAGGCAAATCCGAAGAGAATTAACTGTTTCACTCAAAATATTTGAGGGTGTTGCTTTACTGGCAACACCCTTTTTATTTTATTATCTGCTTATTATATGCATTCCCACACCAACCCTTATCAGCCCAACAGGCAGGAGAACACATGCAAC
>NZ_JANFYZ010000124.1 GCF_024460775.1 Desulfovibrio desulfuricans
TCATAATCCTGTTTTTCCATCAATTTAGAGATCAGATACGCCTGCGCCTGTTCTCTGATATCAATCCGGTCACTTTGCATTACCCGTTGAAATAAAGCTTCGATTTCCTCTTCGTATTTTTCATATGAATCAATTCTGTTTCCTTGAAACAACAGCAGGCCGTTTAGCAGCATCGCCACGTTACCGAGCAGCAGATCACAGGTAGGGTATTCTTTAATTTTCC
>NZ_JANFYZ010000125.1 GCF_024460775.1 Desulfovibrio desulfuricans
CAAAACGTTATCGTCCATGCGCAAGGTGGCTATTCTGCTTAATACCTCGCGTGGGCCGCTGGTGGATGAAGCCGCTGCTGCCGAAGACCTGAAATCCGGGCATCTGCTGGGCCTTGGCACTGACGTGCTTGCGCAGGAACCTCGGCAGGACGAGAACCCCCTATTTTCAGCGCCCAATACGCTTATTACGCCGCACATTGACTGGGCTACCTCACGTGCGCGG
>NZ_JANFYZ010000126.1 GCF_024460775.1 Desulfovibrio desulfuricans
TTTGTGTTTATGATCGTATCGCTTGGAACCGTAGCAGTAGATGAATCGTGATTCACTGTCACTTCAAAATATTTACTCGGAAGCTGATATCCTTTTACCGTTTTTGTCTCTACAAGATAATACTTCTTTGCTCCGGTAGCTGCGTCATCACCTTGAACTTTATTTTCTTCATTCGCCTTATTTGTATAATATGCAAGACCTCTAAACTCTGCAACACCC
>NZ_JANFYZ010000127.1 GCF_024460775.1 Desulfovibrio desulfuricans
CCTGGCGCTTGAGCGCCGTTGCCATGTATCGCCCCACAAAGCCTGTGGCGCCCAGAATGTGAACATGCATTGAGAACCCCCTCTGTTGTGCGAAGCCGTGCGTTTGATTCAGTCTATACCGTTTGCCGGAGAACAGGCAATTTTATCGTTTTGCCGTCCTTGCGGTTGATTGGGCGGGATGCGGAAAAACCTCCTGCGCCATGCGGATGAACTCCCGCG
>NZ_JANFYZ010000128.1 GCF_024460775.1 Desulfovibrio desulfuricans
CCAGAGGCGTTTCCGCGGGTTCGTAGTGTTAGGGGAAGGGACCGTCGGCGGGGCCGGGGCCGAAGAACTGGGAGTGACCGTCCATCACCATGATGAAGGGCAGCTTGCCGCCCTCAATGGCCATGGGCGGCCAGGGGCCGTCGGGCACGACGCCCACCCACATGGCGCCCTCCCATTCAATAACAGCCATCATGGGATTGAACGGCTTGCCGTTCAC
>NZ_JANFYZ010000129.1 GCF_024460775.1 Desulfovibrio desulfuricans
ATACAAGATGTCTTACATGCTGACTGGCATGATGTCTGGCACTCGCCGCATCCGCCTTTTTTTACTGTGTGATTCAATGTCTGTGTATTTAATGTTTTAATATGTTTCATGTCCTGTCCTCCTAATCTTATAACATTATTACGCTCATAAAATTATAGCACAGTATGCGCCATTTTTAAAGAGTTTTTTAACTACTCTGCAAGATTGAGAAATGATT
>NZ_JANFYZ010000130.1 GCF_024460775.1 Desulfovibrio desulfuricans
TGTTCGCTACGAACATATCCAGATCGTCGCCTTTGTACTCGTTATCTGCCAGCGTAACTTCTAATTTGACCGTCTCATATGCAAGTTTTGCGTAATTATTTTCCTTGCTCAAATGCCCGAGCACGATATGTTTCAGATTATCATGTAGTATATCACAAAGCAGACGACCTGACAATTCATTTGATAAATGTCCCCTGTCACCGAGAATCCTCTGTTT
>NZ_JANFYZ010000131.1 GCF_024460775.1 Desulfovibrio desulfuricans
AGTGGAAGTTCTTTTTGCAGTTAGTCTAATTATGCTTATGTTTTTTAAAATTTGTATATTATACTATGTTACAGTTATGAGCATTGCATATATATTTAAACTACAATCATTTAAATCTTTGGTCACAAGTGTAGGAATAATTATTATAATATATTCCTTTAATATATATCCTTCCATAATAGCACATATTAATTCAGCGAGTAAAACAGCTCCGTTT
>NZ_JANFYZ010000132.1 GCF_024460775.1 Desulfovibrio desulfuricans
TACAAAATTCTGTATATTTTGTGCGTAGCTGTTGCCCCGTATCTGTCCATCAGGCCTTTCTGGTATATGGCGTATATCACTAACGCCTGTATGGCCTTTCCCAAACTTATTGCACTGTTGGTGCTGAGCCCCATAGTCATAGCGGAAACAAAAAATTATTTTCAATGAGCCAAGGCTGTTCTCAGGGGATCTGAAGGCGTAAAAAAGCCGGAAAATC
>NZ_JANFYZ010000133.1 GCF_024460775.1 Desulfovibrio desulfuricans
GCTGAAAGCGAACGGTCAGATCACCCCAGCGCAGCAAACTGCGCGTGGAGAATGTTACCTCTATGGTGTTGGTCAGATTGTTTGTGGTAGCCTCGCCCATGAAGAGTTTTCGAACCTCATTGGCGTAGTCCACCATGGTAGCGCACAATGATTCGGGCAGAGATGGGAAGCGCCGGGCAAGTAAGCTTTTTTCCACATCGGCAGATGGGTAGCCCA
>NZ_JANFYZ010000134.1 GCF_024460775.1 Desulfovibrio desulfuricans
GACAGCGTAACCGGGCGCATATCGGACGAGCGTTTCACAGAGCTGTCGGCAGACTATGAAGCCGAGCAGAAAGAACTGAAAGAACGTGCCGCCAGACTGCGGGAAGAACTTTCCAAAGCGCAGGAAGCCACCGCAAACGCTGAAAAGTTTATGAATGTGGTACGCAGGCACACTACCATTGAAGAACTTACCCCTACTCTGCTGCGGGAGTTTGTG
>NZ_JANFYZ010000135.1 GCF_024460775.1 Desulfovibrio desulfuricans
TTTTGCTTTGTGGATACCCGGAGTATCCACAAAAACAATCTGGCCTTCCTCTGTCGTTAAAACCGTCTGGATACGATTTCTCGTCGTCTGCGGTTTATTCGATGTAATCGCGATCTTTTGTCCGATCAAATGATTCATTAATGTTGACTTTCCTACGTTCGGTCTTCCGATCAAAGTTACAAACCCTGATTTAAAATCTTCTCTCATATCAATATC
>NZ_JANFYZ010000136.1 GCF_024460775.1 Desulfovibrio desulfuricans
GTTGCAGTTCCTTCGTGAGTATCACCGATCTTATGGTTAACACCTGTATAATAAAGAATACGCTCTGTTGTCGTAGTCTTTCCGGCATCAATATGCGCCATAATACCGATGTTTCTGGTTCTGTCTAATGGATATTCTCTACCAGCCAAGATCTTTTCCTCCTCTATTTGGTCATTCTTCGGGATAATTTCCGAAGAATATGCCTCGCACCTGCC
>NZ_JANFYZ010000137.1 GCF_024460775.1 Desulfovibrio desulfuricans
TAAACGTAAGATTATATTCGTCTTCCAAAGTCAATTCCAACTCGTCTGACACTGTTTTATATGCAAAAGCAAGAACACGGAGTCCCTGTCTTGAAAATGCCTGATTTTGTTCTTCGATATTTTTTCTGTCCTGCTCCGTCATCGGACGCACTTCAGAACCGATCTGTATCTGATCCATACGAGTCAGCAACACATCGACCGCACCTTTTACGATC
>NZ_JANFYZ010000138.1 GCF_024460775.1 Desulfovibrio desulfuricans
AAGCGGTCCAGCCATGCAAGGTTCTGCCGCTGGGTGCCCTGGTATAGGCCGGTGTCGTCGCCACCGCCATTGGTATTGGCCGTGGCAACCAGACGGAACATGGGGTGTGGCACAATCAGTTCGCCGCCGTTTTCCGCCAGGCACAGGGGGGAGCCGTCAAGCACGCTGTTCAGGCCTGCTGCAATTTCAGGGGATGTCAGGTCGATCTCATTCA
>NZ_JANFYZ010000139.1 GCF_024460775.1 Desulfovibrio desulfuricans
TGAACAGCAGGCATTGAGAGAACAGCTTAAAATTATAGGAGCTTTCGGAAACAGAAGGCAGGGATTGGGGAAACGTACATGTTTCCTATAAGTCCTTGCCTTTTTCATGGATTATATGTTAATATAGGCGTTGGTGCGTATTAAGCATCACATATCCCGTAAAACGAAGTTTCAAAAAAGGAGATATTGTAATGATCAGTGCAAATAATGTAAC
>NZ_JANFYZ010000140.1 GCF_024460775.1 Desulfovibrio desulfuricans
TGGAGGATTATCAAGGCGGAAGACGGTGGATATTATTTACAGTCGAAACTGGGAACATTTCTTTCCATTAGTGGAAATACAGCTTCATCAGGGATGAATGTACAGATGAGTTATCTGGAGAGCGGTAAAAGACAACAATGGAAATTTGAAGCATCTACTTATCAGCCGGTGAAAGATGGAAAATATACATTAAGAAGTTCTAAAGAATCTGAAT
>NZ_JANFYZ010000141.1 GCF_024460775.1 Desulfovibrio desulfuricans
TTGCCGTGGAAAAACTCTCCATCGCAAAAAATTGCTATTTTATATTTAGTAAATACAATATCAGGCTTGCCTGGCAATTCTTTATAATTCTTCCGAAATCTGTAACCTTTTTTCCACAATGCCTTTCTTAATAGTCCTTCAATCTTTGTATCTTCTCTTCTGCAATTCAGGATCATAATGAGCAAGATTATGCATCTTCAATCCCACAGAACCC
>NZ_JANFYZ010000142.1 GCF_024460775.1 Desulfovibrio desulfuricans
CCACCATGCATAGATATGCTCCTGATCTGCTTCTGTAATCTCAGAAATCTTGCGCAGATTGATGCGAAGTCTCTCCAATAATGTAGGTTCCAACGAAGAACTTTCAATAAACAGATTCTCTACCCGGATAACCATTCGCTCAATTTCTACCGTAGCTTCAGACAACTGATACCGGAACTTTTTATTCTTAAACTCCTCGATAGTCGCAACCTT
>NZ_JANFYZ010000143.1 GCF_024460775.1 Desulfovibrio desulfuricans
TTTTCGATTTCGAATTATTTGTTTTTTGAGGATTCCGAGCTATAACTTTGGGTTTAGTTGTATTCGTATAGGTGCGAGAGTCTTTCTTCTCATCACTCGGACTTCTCCTATAAGTAGATTTATTACGTTTTGATTCCTGTTGTTCTTCATACATAGAATGTATGTCTGAAAACAGATCAGCAACTGTCATATGTATACATCGATGACGTGCG
>NZ_JANFYZ010000144.1 GCF_024460775.1 Desulfovibrio desulfuricans
TGGATTTTTAAAGGATAAAAGGACGCCGGATAAATTTAACGGACGTGTGATCACAAGAAACGGAAAGATTACAGCCGAAGAAGCGCACACGATTGCCGAGGCGGCGCAGTTATACGGAAGCGGAGAAGTGACAATGACCTCTCGTCTGACGATGGAGATTCAGGGCGTTCCTTATGACAATATAGAACCGCTGCGGGAATATCTGATGCAGG
>NZ_JANFYZ010000145.1 GCF_024460775.1 Desulfovibrio desulfuricans
GTTAATTACGGCGTGCCGCTCCTGCGCAGTAACCTCCCCGTGGGCCTGCGCGATACCGCCGGCTTTATAGCCACGCTTGAAGCCCTTGGCGGGGCCATTCCCGCCACTGTGCGTTAAGAACGCGCCCGCTACCTTGACGCCATGATCGATGCGCACAACTATACCGCCCAGAGCCGCGTTGCCGTATTTGGCGAGCCGGACATGGTGCTGGC
>NZ_JANFYZ010000146.1 GCF_024460775.1 Desulfovibrio desulfuricans
GCATTTTCGGTATTGCAAGGTTCGCGCGCTCTAGCCTCTGTTTGCCGGTGCCATCCCAGGCTCCATCATCGGTCTTTTCATTCTCCAGATGGTTCCTGGCAGCATGCTCGAGGGCATGACCGGCATACTCCTGCTGGCATTTGTGCTTTGGCAGAGCCGTTCTCGCGTAAGCCAGAGCGGGCAGGAATCCTGGCTCAAAGGCGGGCTTGCGG
>NZ_JANFYZ010000147.1 GCF_024460775.1 Desulfovibrio desulfuricans
CTGCAAATAACACTGCTCCAACAAGTCTAATATTCCCAAAAGGATTGCGTCTGAACAATGTTCTTGAACTTCTCGCATCAAATACATGCCATAATTGTCCATAAACTAAAGTCAGAAATGCAACTGTTTGTGCTTCACTAGCGTTCAATCCATTTTGAGCAGCTAGGAGAAATCCAAGATAAACCATCGCTCCCATAACTGTTCCCCTAAT
>NZ_JANFYZ010000148.1 GCF_024460775.1 Desulfovibrio desulfuricans
CTTTTACATTAATATCTAAACCCTCTCAGATGGTGGCCTTTAACTGACTAATAAATGCAACCGATATAAACTGTGATAATTCTGGGTGATTTATGATTCGATCGACAATTGTATTGTACACTAGTGCAGGATCAGGCCAATCCAGTTCTTTTTCAATTACCGGTGTGTCGTCTGTATTCAGTACGTGTCCAACAAAAGCAAATGCTAAG
>NZ_JANFYZ010000149.1 GCF_024460775.1 Desulfovibrio desulfuricans
TCGAAAAGAAACAATCAGAAAAGAAAACTACAAAAAGAAAGACTAAGAAGGAGCAAGAAAATGATGAACTAGATGAATTAAAGAAACGGTTCGACGCTTTACGCAGAAAATAAGATAATAATTTATATGTATGGTTAATTAATCACATATTTATTTTACTCTCATCCTTTTACCTTGCTTTTTCTGAGTCAGCTGCTCTATTATTCTCG
>NZ_JANFYZ010000150.1 GCF_024460775.1 Desulfovibrio desulfuricans
GGTTTCGGGGTGCCGTTTACCGGTTCGCTGGTGCTGCTCTATGTGGCGCTGCTGGTTTTTGCGATGGCGTCGGGCGGTGTGGGGCTGATGGTCTCGTCGCTTTCGGCCACGCAGCAGCAGGCGATTCTGGGGGCCTTTACCGTTGGGGTGCCGTGCATTGTTATTTCCGGCGCGGTCACGCCCGTCATCAACATGCCGCCATTTTTGC
>NZ_JANFYZ010000151.1 GCF_024460775.1 Desulfovibrio desulfuricans
CGTCGGGAAAAGACGGATCGTTCTCGATCGAACTGGCGGCAGACGTGTACGAAGTGACGATCAGCGCGGACGGGTATGTGGATGAAACGTTCGAGTTTGAGATGGAGAAAGATAAAAATTACAGCGGAGAGCAGTTTACGATTTCACCGGAGCTGGCGGCGGGCAGCGCGCGTATCGTATTGGAATGGAACGCACAGCATCAGGATCT
>NZ_JANFYZ010000152.1 GCF_024460775.1 Desulfovibrio desulfuricans
TCAGGCGCAAGAATATGCACCCCGGCGGCGGCCAGATTCGGCACCACCTTTACGCCTTCCGGCACGGGTACGTGATCTTCGTACGCGCCCACCGGGGGGCGCAATAGCACGCACCTGCACCCGGCGGCCAGCCCGGCCTGCATATCGCGCACACGGTCGCCAATCCTCCAGGAGCGTGCAAGATCGATCTTTCGATCGGCAGCGGCTT
>NZ_JANFYZ010000153.1 GCF_024460775.1 Desulfovibrio desulfuricans
TGTCAATGCAAAGGTCACTGCATTCTTCTCTTATCTTCGAGATTATAATAAAATTGCCTCAGAATATCACAATAATACTAAATTCATTCTCACGTTTTCATGTCAAGCATATTGGGCATCTGGCCCAAACTTCTCCGCCTTGAAGAATGTTATTAGGTGCTCCATAATTCATGAATACATTTCTAAGTTTGTGGAAAGAGAACAGGA
>NZ_JANFYZ010000154.1 GCF_024460775.1 Desulfovibrio desulfuricans
TTAAAGTTAGATGAGATACGGAACTGTTTCGCCGTCGGGAATCGCAAGAATCCTTTCGCCAGACCAGTACCCTTACGATCGTAGAATTTGCCATCTTCAGCGCGGATTGCGTAATAATCTTTACCTTCTGAACGCAAACGTACGCCCAGCAGCTGGCTTTGCTCACGTTTACCATCAAGCATTTCTCGTGACATTAACACCGCAAAT
>NZ_JANFYZ010000155.1 GCF_024460775.1 Desulfovibrio desulfuricans
GTGCTGATACTGTTAAAAACAGGACTTCGTATCTCGGAACTGTGCGGACTGACAGTAGCCGATATTGATTTCAAGAATGAAGTTGTGATTATCGACCACCAGTTACTAAAGAGCAAGGATCAAGGCTATTATATTGAAACGCCTAAGACGAAAAGCGGAATAAGGCAAGTACCATTAAGCAGAGAAACGATACAGGCATTTCAACG
>NZ_JANFYZ010000156.1 GCF_024460775.1 Desulfovibrio desulfuricans
TTCCCCTCATAGACCTTTTTGTACTTGGGCGGCTGCACAGGCTTCCAATCTATGAGGCAGTCGGGGTTACACAGGCGCATTGCCATCCCGCCAGAAGTAGCAGTTATCGGACGCGCTTGTTATGCGATATTCTGCGATAATTGTTACGGTAAACCCTGTTTCATCTCCTCCGTATGGATGCTTGACCCAAATAAACAGCTTATCAC